>NZ_JAKRFY010000015.1:0-149180 GCF_022347805.1 Pseudoalteromonas sp. Of7M-16
TCCTGAACTTGCTTCAGGAACCATGGTTTTTGATGTAGCTTGGTTTTAGAGGTGATAGCCTTAGCAATGGTCAAAATGGCTCATTTCACCTTGCGCAAAAGAAGCGTGCTCACTGCGTTCGCTGTCGGTAACCTTTTGCACGATGTCATCCTGAACTCGCTTCAGGAACCATGGTTTCTGATGTAGCTTGGTTTTAGAGGTGATTGCCTTAGCAATGGTCAAAACAGCTCACTTCACCTTGCGCAAACTGAACGTACTCGCTTCGCTCGCAGACGTTACATTTTGCACGTTATTCACCTTGCGAAAAAGAACCGTACTCACTGCGTTCGCTGTCGGTAACCTTTTGCACTTTAGACCCTGAATCAAGTTCAGGGGGACGAGGAGGGTGGGAACAATCGCGTTGTTTGCTACCGCCATCCTGAACTCGCTTCAGGATCCATGTTTTATGATACTAGCTAGGTGTTAGAGGTGATTGCCTTAGCAATGGTCAAAATGGCTCATTTCACCTTGCGCAAAGTAAACGTATTCGCTTCGCTCATTGTCATTAACACTTTGCACGATATTCACCTTGCGCAAACTGAACGCACTCACTTCGCTCGCAGACGTTACATTTTGCACGTTATTTATCTTATGTAAAAGAACCGTGCTCACTGCGCTCGCTGTCGGTAGCCTTTAGCACTTCAGTTCCTGAAATTAGTTCTGAATTACGAAGAGAGTTTTCAAAATTGAAGTTCATGATTGTTGTCCGCTCAGATCATTTTTATGGGAAAAGGAAGTTTATCGCGCAGACTCGGTTATGTTTTTCACAAACTTTTAAGTTAGGCTCTAATAAGAGTCGCCTCAACAATGATTATGTATTGAAACTTATGTAACTTATTGCTTATTTTATGTCTGAAAAGGTCAAGCATCGAATTTCAAATTGAACGAGATGCTCCAGAGGTTATTTTTCATATCGCCGAAAAGACTCGACTTAATAAGTTCGAAGGTTTTGAGGAAACCGATTGAATTCATGTCTAAATAAGACGTTTTAATTGTTTGATATAGAGGCCTTTGAATCATGCGGTTATGCGATATATCGGCTAACTTTAGCTTGTCTTAGATTATTGGGCAGTTCCGGCAGCAGATTGTTTAGCCGTGATTTTAAATACATTAAGTCTGTTTCACCTATGGAGGCATAACCACATTTCTAACGATAACAGTGTAACGAGATACTCTCTGTTCGGCATGTTTTACTGACGTTTTTAGGATTTTAAGCTTACGCCCTATTTCTTGTTCTCCTATTAATTCTTCTAATACCTCAACAAACTCATTTGTAATATAAAGGTGTATCAGCCATGGTCAAAAAATTTGTAGTCATCATCTCTTAGATTTAGCCCGGGCAATGGTATTGATACACGGGCCTTCTAATGGAAAAGGGTTGTTGTTATGTCAGTGCTTTTACGGCTTGAGCAATACCCTCCAGTGTTAGCGGGTACATTCTTTTCTCCATGAGCCCTTCAATTTGCTCAATAGATTGATAATAAGGCCAATAGTCTTTTGGCTGCGGGTTTAGCCAAGCGACTTTGTCGAAATGATCGGTTAGGCGTTGCAACCACACACTGCCTGGTTCTTGATTCCAATGCTCTACGCTCCCACCTGGGTAGGTAATTTCGTACGGGCCCATCGTCGCATCCCCAACAAATATTAAACGGTAATCTTTGCCGAATTTATGAATAAGTTGGTAGGTATCAAGCAGTGAGTCGTTTAATCGCTCATTGTCTTTCCAAACGTGCTCATATACGCAGTTATGAAAATAGAAAAACTCTAAGTGTTTAAACTCGCTGTGAGCTGCGCTAAAAAGCTGTTCACAAATTTGGATGTGATCGTCCATTGAGCCACCGATATCAAACAACATGAGTACGCTGATGGTATTGTGTCTCTGAGGCGCCATTTTAACATCTAACAGACCACCTTGTTTTGCTGTCGCCTCAATAGTGTTGTTAAGGTCAAGCTCCTCACTCTCATGACTGCGAGCAAACTTTCTCAGCTGTTTAATCGCTAGTTTCATATTTCGGCTACTGAGATCTGCATCTTTATCGAGGTTTTTGTATTGCCGTTTGTCCCACACCTTCACGGCTTGTCGATGGCGGCTTTCAGGTTGACCAATACGAACTCCTTCAGGGTTATATCCGTATGCCCCAAACGGAGATGTACCACCTGTGCCGATCCATTTGTTGCCGCCTGCGTGCCGTTTTTGCTGCTCTTCAAGGCGATTCTTAAGTGCTTCCATAAGCTTATCTAAACCACCTAATGCTTTGAGTTTTGCTTTTTCTTCAGCGCTAAGTTGTTTCTCGAATTCTTTTCTCAACCAGTCTGCGGGCAAGGCTTGTTGTTGAAGTGCACTGGCAGGGTCTACTTGCGCAACACCCTCAAAGTACTCAGCAAACGCACGGTCAAATTTATCAAACAAAGTTTCGTCTTTAACAAAGATCACTTTGCAGAGCGTATAAAAATCATCGACGTTACCAAAGCATAGCCCTTTTTCAAGTGCAGCTAGGCAATCCAATAGCTCTCTTAGGCTTGCCTTAATGCCGTGTCGTCTCAGAGTAAACAAGAACTCAATGAGCATTATCTTTTACTCATAAAAGCGAGCTTTTCAATTAAGGTGACATCTTGCTCATTTTTCAACAAAGCGCCAAATAAAGGCATAAGACCACCTTGGTGTGTCTTATCTTGCAGTGTTGCCGCGTCGATATCTTCGGCAAGGAGTAACTTTAACCAGTCTAATAACTCACTGGTACTGGGCTTTTTCTTAAGGCCTCTTATGTCTCTCAAATTGAAGAATACTTCCAGAGCTTGATTTAACAACGTTGCCTTTATGTCTGGAAAATGCACATCCACAATGGCTTTCATTTCTTCAGCTGATGGAAAGTCGATGTAGTGGAAGAAGCATCTGCGCAAAAACGCGTCTGGCAACTCTTTTTCATTATTTGACGTAATGATGACGATAGGTCGAATATTCGCTTTTACCTGTTGTTGTGTTTCATAAACATGAAACTCCATTTTATCGAGTTCGAGCAGGAGGTCGTTTGGAAATTCAATGTCGGCTTTGTCTATTTCATCTATGAGGAGAACGGGTCGTTTATTTGCCGAAAAGGCCTGCCACAATTTGCCCTTTATTATGTAGTTATTGACATCATGAACACGTTCATCGCCTAACTGGCTATCACGCAGACGCGAGACCGCATCATATTCATAAAGGCCTTGCTGAGCTTTGGTTGTAGACTTGATGTGCCATTGAATTAATTCTGTGTTTAAACTTTGTGCGAGCTCCTCTGCTAACAAGGTTTTGCCTGTACCTGGTTCACCTTTAATAAGCAGTGGTTTCTCCAAAAGAATGGCGGCATTAACCGCCTGCTGTAGTGCAGCTGTTGCTATATATGTACTTGTGCCTTTGAACATTATTTATTGTGGTCTGAGGAGATCATGATGTCAGTTTGCCACATATCTATTTTCACTATCAAATTTCATTCATCACGCACAAATTGAAATCTAGGCTGTGTTTTACCATCAACAATGACATCTTCAGTAAACATGTTTAGTGGTCTTGCCCAATGGTCATAGTTTCCATATAGAGTTTGATAGATCACAAGGGGTTCTTCGCTTTCACTATGGGTTGCAACAAACAATACTTGGTATTCTTTACCCTTGTAATGACGGTATATCCCTTTTTTAACTTGGTTAGGCATTGTTGAGTCCTTATATGACTGGGTATAATTGGTTTATTCAAAAGCGAGTGTGTATGCTCGTTTATCTATGAAGTAAGGTTTTAATACATGAATTATATTGCGCTTGGCGATTTCAAGAAAGCATGGGTTTTCAGACATAAGGACCTCCCGATTGAAGAGGAGGACTTGGCCCAAATTAAACCCATGACAGCACAGCGTGCGGCTGTTCTTTGGAGTACTATGGTTAGCCGAGAGCAAGATCACCCTGACTTTTTTACACCCACAGATTGGGCTGGTAAAGAAGATAACTGGGAAGAGGTCGTTGATTGGGAAGGGAAGTGGGAGGAAGGGGAACCACTATTACCTGCAGAGATCACAGAATATTTGCAGTGGGAAGACAATACAACCGTCTATTTTTGCCTGTCGAGGGAGCATGTTATTGAGACACAGTTTGGTGTGTTCAAACGCTGCTGGCAAAACTTCATGTTTTTAGTTGATGGTAGCTTATTACTCGGTAAAAAACGTGATGCAGCTGTACAGTTTTTAGAGTCCGGAGAGGCTAAGTTGGGGCAGCGACCTAAAGGAAATTAAATCGCCGCCTTGTTATTTTGCTGGATTGGCTGTATTTAGAAGTGATGCCATGATATAAAATCCTCATATAGGAGGGATTTTGGAAGAGTGTAACACTAGCAAGCAACAAACAACGATCTGGCAAGATGAAGCTTCACGGCTTGTCTTTGCAGAGCTTGTAAATGTGTTTTATACAAGAGAAATCAACACTCTGTCCAATGAGTCCGATCCGGGAAGGCTAAAAAGATTGCTTGCAAGCTTACCCTACTATGTAGAGCGAGCTGCAACGCACATTGTATTGGGTGAAGTACCATTGCAATTGGACAGCCATAATGGTTGTTGGGTTGCGACCCAGAAAAAAATACCTTCACAAGAACAAGCGGTGGTCCAACGGTATTATCAGCAGCATGCAGAAGTTGGACTTGTAGTTCCTGTGATGCTTACGGTTGAGCATGAAACACGACTCTGCATTGATATGATTGATCAAATAAAGCCTTCGCAAATTCACTGTAATCAGTTTGGATGGTTTGAGCTTGCAGGTCGGGGTGAACAGGATAAAAACTCCACTTTATTGAAGCCAAGTAAAGCTTTAATGACAGCAGCCTGTTGTGGTCACCGTTGGCAATATCATAAAATAGCAACTCCGAGATTACTTGGCCTAAGAGAGATGCTACTAGCTAGCAGCATTAATTGGCGCAATGTAACAAAAAAGAAAATAGTATCAAGTTAACATTCTCGCAATTGGCGACATGACTACAGCGTTTATATATTAAGGTATGTTTTATGCGTTTATTTCAATTAGCGCTGTTTTGCCTATGTGCTTACATTCAATATAAGCTATGGTTTGGTCATCATGGCTTACAAGACTATAGAAGAATAACTGAGACAGTAAGTACTCACCAACAGATGAACGCTGAACTACTCAAAAGAAATAAATTACTGAAAGCGGATATTGAGGATCTCAAGTTGGGCTTGGAAGGTGTTGAAGAACGCGCGCGCCATGAGTTGGGTATGATCAAACCTGATGAAACTTTTATCCGTGTATTACCAAAGAAACACTATGAATAAAGCAATATCATTAGCGGCAGTAGTCCCTGCGGCCGGTGTAGGTTCCAGAATGGGGCTAAGCCATCCAAAACAATATTTGAAAATCGGCGACAAGACCATTTTAGAGCATACATTAAGCAAGTTGTCGCAAGTTGAAATTATTAATCAAATATATGTTGCTGTTAGTGACGAAGATGGTTATTTCGAGAATTTAAACTTGGCTGATTTGAATGTTACTCGAGTATCTGGGGGGAAAGAGCGCGCAGATTCGGTGCTCAATGCCCTCAAATCAATGCAAAGCAACCCTCCTGAGTGGGTATTGGTGCATGATGCGGCCAGACCTCTTGTTGATGTTACTGATATCGACAACTTGCTTACTAGCTGCATTAAAGCGGGTGAAGGTGGCATATTAGCCTGTCGGGTTAAGGACACAATTAAAAAAGGTAACACGCACAGTGAATGCACGGTGCCAAGAGATCAACTATGGCAAGCCTTAACACCCCAATTATTTCCCTATCAGGCACTGTTGCAGTCGTTGGAAGGTGCACTGGAAGAAGGTGCGTTGATAACTGATGAAGCGTCAGCAATGGAAAGAGCAAATCAGCCAGTCCAGTTAGTTTCCGGTCGCTCCGACAATATAAAAATTACCACTCCAGAAGATCATGCGCTGGCATGTTTCTTAATGGAACAACAGCAAAAGAGTATTTAGTATGTTTAGAATTGGTCATGGCTTTGATGTACACAAATTTGGCGGCCAGGGGCCTCTGGTTATTTGTGGTGAAAAAATAGAATTTGAGCAGGGCTTTATAGCACACTCCGATGGCGATGTAGCAGTACATGCCCTGTGTGACGCGTTATTGGGAGCATTGGCCCTTGGTGATATCGGTAAACATTTTCCCGATACCGACAATGAGTTTGAAAATATCGATAGCCGTATTCTGTTACGCAGAGTGATTGAGCAAGTGGCGGCTAAAGGTTATAAAGTAGGGAATTTGGATGTAACAATTGTTGCTCAGGCGCCAAAAATGCGACCGCATATTGATGCTATGAGAGCCAATTTAGCATCAGATTGTCAAATCGAATTAGAACAAGTCAATGTCAAGGCAACCACTACTGAAAAACTAGGCTTTGAGGGTCGCAAAGAAGGCATTTCGAGCCACGCCGTTGTATTACTTTTTAAGGTGTAGATAAGTGCTTGATGTTATTGCTTCTTTGAACTACCTCTACGGTAAGCCGCAAGCTCAAGGTGACTTCAAACAAAATCCAGAAGATTTTGTCGTAGAAGAAGTACTTGATATAGAGTTTACAGGAGAGGGCGAGCACGTGTGCTTGCAAGTTATAAAACGCGGTGAAAATACAGCTTACCTAGCTAAGCAAATCGCTAAGTTTGCAGGCGTTGCGCCACGGGATGTCAGTTATGCTGGGCTAAAAGATCGTCACGGTGTTTGCACACAGTGGTTTAGTGTTCCTGTGCCTATTAAAAAGCATATAGACTTTTCGCAGTTAAACTCCGATTCCATGGTGGTCATCAATCAAATACGACACAATCGGAAATTGAAGACGGGTTGCCACAAAGGTAACCAGTTCGTGATCACCTTACGAAACGTCACCAATCATTTAGACGTATTATCTCGCATCAATGCGGTTAGGCAAGGTGTGCCAAATTATTTTGCCGAGCAACGCTTTGGCCATGATGGTCATAATTTGACTATGGCTGAGCGCCTTTTTGCTGGTGAGCATATTAGAGATAAAAAACTGCGTGGTATTGTTATTTCCGCTGCTAGGTCATACATTTTTAATCAGATTGTCTCTAACAGAGTCAAAGAGCATGGCCTTGCTAAGACTTGGCATAGAGAAGTTTTCTTACTTTCTGGAAGCAATGCTTTTTTTGAAGACGATTTAAATGACGAGATCGTGGAGCGATTGAGCCAAGGCGATATTTTATTGTCTGCGCCGTTAGTTGGAAAAGGCGAAAAAGGGCTCACGGAGATTGAGCGAGTTTGGCTAGAAGAGTTTGCAGATTGGCATCAAGGCCTGGCGTCACTTGGCTTGAAAAATGAACGTCGGAGCTTGAGAGTCGTACCAAAAGATCTGCAAGTTAAAACAATCGATACCAAGACACTGCAATTGAGCTTTGAGTTACCAAAAGGGTGTTATGCTACATCGGTACTCAGGGAGCTTATCGAACACAAAGACGTAAGTTTGATTGAGAAGCCACAGAATGGAGAACTAGAAACGTGAAAATACTGCTGAGCAATGATGATGGCGTAAGTGCTAAAGGCATTGAGATGCTTTTCAGAGCATTAAGTGAACTTGCGGAAGTAACCGTAGTGGCACCTGATCGAAACTGCAGTGGTGCAAGTAATTCGCTGACTCTTTTGAATCCGTTACGAACAACGACATTAGACAATGGTTTTATTTCAGTGAATGGTACGCCAACAGATTGTGTTCACTTGGGTGTCAATCAGTTACTTAAAGATCCACCAGATCTTGTCGTAGCAGGTATTAACAATGGGGCAAACTTAGGAGACGACACCTTGTATTCAGGAACTGTTGCCGCTGCCGCCGAAGGGCGACACTTAGGTTTACCTGCGATTGCTGTATCCCTTTGCTCAAAACAGGAAGCCCACTACGAAACAGCAGCAGCTGTGACCCTGAAGATTATTAAAGCACTGGATAGTCACCCTTTACCCAAGGATCAAATCATTAATATCAACGTACCAGATATTCCTTTGTCTGAACTGAAAGGGTTTAAAGTGACGCGTTTAGGCTCACGACACAAGGCTGATACAATGACTAAACAAAGAGATCCGTGGAACCGAGATATTTATTGGTATGGAACACTTGGAACTGAAAGTGATGCCGGTGAGGGGACTGATTTTCATGCTGTTAAACAAGGGTATGCAGCGATAACACCTTTGACGGTCGATATGACGGCACATGAGAGTCTTGAACGCCTAGCAACTTGGCTGTCTTCTCAGGAGTAACTGTTTTGCTGAATAACTATCAACGCAGTGCCAGTAAGCTCATTGAAAGCTTGAGATCGCAAGGTATACAAGATGAAGCGGTTTTAAACATCATGGCCAATACTCCTAGGCATATATTTATCGACGATGTGCTAAAGCATAAATCGTACGAAAATACAGCACTACCGATAGGGCAAGGGCAGACTATTTCTCAGCCCTACATAGTAGCAAAAATGACGGAAGTATTACGTCAACTCGGTATCCAAGATAAAATTCTCGAAGTTGGGACTGGATCTGGCTATCAAACGGCGATTCTTGCACAGCTGTTTGACACTGTGTGCAGTATAGAGAGAATTAAAGCGTTACAGTGGCAGGCGAAAAGACGCCTTCATCAGCTAGATTTGTACAATGTTTCTATGAAACATGGGGACGGCTGGCAGGGGTGGGAGTCTAAGGCGCCTTTCAGCGGTATTATTGTTACTGCGGCTGCAGCGGTCGTTCCTGAGCCTCTGCTAGCACAACTTGCAGATGGCGGTGCGATGGTTATTCCGCTGGGAGTTGAAGAACAAGTGCTAACCTTATTTACGAAGCAAGAAGGTCAAATAACGCGTCAGGCAATCGCTCCAGTTAGGTTTGTTCCGCTTGTTGCTGGACCGATTACGTAAATAAATGAGGAAAATTATTGGTAACCCTGATAAATTGATTTTTATTAGTACTTTTAAGTACACATGCATGTAAATAATGGAATTTAATGGGATGTGGGTGAGACGTTCGAACTTTTTAATAGTAGGTCTACTTTGTAGTTCACTCGTAGCTTGTTCATCTGTTCATACGCCTGCACCAGTAGTCAACCTGAGTAAAGGTAAGACCACATCGTCAAAAAAAATTCATATCAAAAATAATCGCTATAAGGTGAAAAAAGGTGATACATTATTTTCCATTGCATTTAGTGCAAATAAAGATGTTAGATCAGTTGCCAAAATCAACAAAATTAAGCCTCCCTACACCATTTATCCTGGTCAAACTATTTTACTAACCTATCCTAAAAAATCTAACAAAACGGCTAAAAAACCACCGCAAAAAACCAAAAAATATACAACTAATAAACCTTTAAATAACAAACCCTCAAAAAAAGAGCTTGATCCCCCTAAGCAACGAGAGTATGTTCAAAGTCAAGCCAGTAAAAAAACCAATGACACCAATGCTTTGTTGAATAAAAAGGTACGGTGGAATTGGCCCGCAGTAGGTAAAGTGACAAGACGCTTTTCTATTAAAGAAAATGGCTACAAGGGAATACAGATCACAAACAAAACAGGGACATCGATAAAAGCTGCGGCAAGTGGCATTGTTGTTTATGCAGGGAGTGCATTACGAGGTTATGGCAATTTAATTATCTTGAAACACACAGATGATTATCTTAGTGCCTATGCCCACAATTCCAAATTGCTAGTAAGAGAACAGCAGCAGGTTAAAGTGGGGCAGAAGATTGCCGAAATGGGGAGTTCGGATGCAAGCTCGGTAGCTTTGAGGTTTGAAGTAAGGTACAGAGGAAAATCCGTAGACCCAATAAGGTATCTGCCTAAAAAATAGCGTATCGACGTATTGATGGAACACTATCACTTATTCGCTTGGGAGGATGCTTATGGCTCAAACAGCAAAACAGAAAAGTAAAGTGAACCCGGAATTAGACGATAAGTTTGACGGGGATAATGAAGATGGTCCAAATGAAGAACTTTTGGAAGATATCGATAGTGAAGAAGAGATATTTGCCAAAGATGATTCAGTTAAGAACTTAGATGCAACTCAGCTATATCTCGGAGAGATTGGTTTTTCACCGCTGCTTAGTGCTGAAGAAGAAGTATATTTTGCGAGAAAGGCCCTTAAGGGCTGTGAAGCTTCTCGTAAGAGAATGATTGAAAGTAACTTAAGATTGGTTGTGAAGATTGCTCGTCGTTACAACAACCGCGGTCTTGCATTGCTTGACTTAATTGAAGAAGGTAATTTAGGCCTGATAAGAGCTGTGGAAAAATTTGATCCTGAAAGGGGTTTTAGATTTTCTACCTACGCGACTTGGTGGATTAGACAAACCATTGAACGCGCGATCATGAACCAAACCCGCACTATTCGCCTACCAATTCATGTTGTCAAAGAATTGAACGTATATTTGAGAACAGCAAGAGAGCTTACTCAAAAGCTTGACCACGAACCAACAGCTGAAGAGATAGCTGAGTGCCTTGACAGACCCGTTGAGGATGTCAGTAAAATGCTGCGCTTAAATGAAAAAATCACGTCCGTGGATACGCCAATTGGCGGTGATAATGATAAGGCACTTTTAGATATTATCGCGGATGAAAGGGGCTATGAACCTGAAAGTGAAGTGCAGAATAAAGATATTAATCGACATATTGTTGATTGGCTTGGGGAGCTTAATCCAAAGCAGCGTGAAGTGCTTGCTCGTCGTTTTGGTTTATTGGGCTATGAACCATCAACGCTTGAAGACGTTGGCCGGGAAATTGGCTTAACTCGTGAGCGGGTAAGACAGATCCAAGTGGAAGCATTGCGTCGGCTTAAAGATATTTTGCAACATGAAGGGCTAAGTACAGATAGCCTGTTTGAGCAATTGTAATATTAGATACCATTATTAAAAATTTGATTTAAAAATACACAACAACGTAAAGACCACGTCTCTGTGTGCTTAATATTGGGTATTAATTGCAATTCGTAAAACTTACTTGTGAAGTTTGATAATAAAAAACCACGCTAGATAGCGTGGTTTTTTATTGAACTTATAAACAAAATTTAAAGAGTTTCAATCTTTGTCTTTTGCTCAAGTAGTTTTGCTTTTGCATCACTAAACTCAGCGAGTTTTGCTTTTTCTTTTTCAAGTACTGCGGCAGGTGCATTGTTAACAAACTTCTCGTTTGCTAATTTTTTCTCTACTTGTGATAAGCCTTTTTCTGCTTTTTCAAGCTGCTTGGCAATACGAGCTAATTCAGCTTCCACGTCAATCAGACCCGCCATTGGGATCATAATTTCTAGATCACCAATAAACGCGGTTGCTGATGCTGGCGCATCATCTTTGCTTGCTAGTACAGTAAACTCTTCTAACTTTGCCAGTGAACTCAAGAATGCTTGGTTTTCATCTAGACGACGCTGATCTTGTTCGCTTACATTTGCTAATAGCACACTTAGAGGCTTGTTTGGACTGATGTCCATTTCACCGCGGATATTACGGATAGCAAGGATAAACTGTTTAACCCATTCAAGGTCGGCCATAGCCTGCTCATCAACGGTATTGGCATCAAATTCAGGGAATGCTTGAAGCATAATTGTATTGGCTTCAATACCTGCCAGTGGGGCAACACGTTTCCAGATTGTTTCTGTAATGTATGGCATTAATGGGTGCATTAAGCGCAGTAGGCCTTCCAATACGGTGATCAAAGTGTGACGAGTGCCACGCTGTTGCTCTTCATTGCCTTTGAATAGTACCGGTTTTGTTAGCTCTAGATACCAGTCACAGAACTGGTTCCAAGTGAACTCATAAATAGTAGTAGAAGCCAAATCGAAACGGTAATTATCCAGGTGTTCAGTAAAAGTTTGAACAGTATTTTGGAATTGACCTAGGATCCAACGATCTGCTAGCGAGTATTGCTTAGGTGCATCATTAAAACCACAATCCTGCTCTTCGGTATTCATCAGTACATAGCGGCTTGCATTCCACAACTTATTACAGAAATTGCGGTAGCCTTCTAAACGGTTCATATCCCAGTTGATATCTCGACCAGTAGACGCCATTGCAGCAAGCGTAAAACGTAATGCATCTGTACCATGCGCTTCTATACCATCAACAAAGGTTTTACGTGTATTTTTCTCGATCTTCTTCGCTAATTGAGGTTGCATCATGTTACCAGTGCGTTTGGTAACCAAGCTTTCAAGATCAATACCGTCAATCATATCAAGAGGATCTAGTACGTTACCTTTTGACTTTGACATTTTATCGCCGTTCTCATCACGGATAAGGCCAGTAACGTAAACAGTTTTGAATGGTACTTGTGGCGTACCGTCGTCATTCTTCACGAAGTGCATAGTCATCATGATCATGCGGGCAACCCAGAAGAAAATGATGTCAAAACCAGTTACTAGTACGTCAGATGGATGGAAGACTTTAAGGTCTTCGGTATTTTCTGGCCAGCCCTGCGTTGAGAATGTCCAAAGGGCAGAGGAGAACCAAGTATCCAATACATCGTCGTCCTGAGATAGGGTAACGTCATCAGCTAGGTTATTTTCTTTGCGTACTTCGGCTTCATCACGGCCTACGTATACATTACCCTCTGCATCGTACCAAGCAGGGATCCTGTGACCCCACCAAAGTTGGCGAGATATACACCAATCTTGAATGTCACGCATCCAAGAGAAGTACATGTTTTCATACTGTTTAGGTACAAATTGAATATCACCGTCTTCAACGGCTTTAATTGCAGGCTCTGCAAGTGGCGCAACACGAACATACCACTGGTCAGTTAATAGTGGCTCAATAACGACACCTGAACGGTCGCCATAAGGCACTGTTAAACTGTGATCGTCAATTTTTTCTAATAGACCTGCTTGCTCAAACTCTTCGATGATCAGCTTTCTTGCATCGAAACGGTCTAGGCCGTGGAAACGTTCAGGAATTGGCGCATCTAGAGAAAGCTCTTTGCCATCAAAAGTATAGCTTTCGCCCTGTGCAAGGACTGCTGCATCTTTATTGAAGACGTTGATCATTGGAAGCTGGTGGCGCTTGCCAACTTCGTTGTCGTTAAAGTCGTGTGCTGGCGTGATCTTTACACAACCAGTGCCTTTTTCCATATCTGCATGCTCATCTGCAACAATTGGAATGCGGCGATTAACGATAGGCAATAAAATCTCTTTGCCAATTAAGTCTTGATAGCGTTCATCTTCAGGGTTAACTGCGACACCTGTATCGCCTAGCATGGTTTCTGGTCGTGTGGTTGCTACGATAATGTAGTCTTTGCCATCTTTCGTTTTTATACCATCAGCTAGCGGGTAGCGAAGATTCCACATGTGACCTTGTTTGTCTTTATTTTCGACTTCAAGGTCAGAAATCGCTGTATGTAGTTTTGGATCCCAGTTAACAAGGCGCTTTCCGCGGTAAATTAGGTCTTCTTTGTATAATCGAACAAAAACTTCTTTAACTGCTTCAGACAAGCCTTCATCCATGGTGAAACGCTCACGTTCCCAATCCACAGAAGCACCCAAACGACGCAACTGTTTAGTGATGGTGCCGCCAGACTCATTTTTCCATTTCCAGATACGATCTATAAATTCTTCACGGCCAAGGTCATGCCTTGTTTTACCTTCTTCAGCTGCCAGTTTACGCTCAACAACCATTTGCGTTGCAATACCAGCGTGATCGGTACCCACTTGCCATAAAGTATTTTTCCCCTTCATACGCTGATAACGCGTTAAGGTGTCCATTATGGTATCTTGGAACGCATGGCCCATGTGTAGGCTACCCGTGACGTTTGGCGGCGGGATCATGATTGAGTATGCGTCGCCTTCCCCTGAAGGCTTAAAGTAGCCGTTTTCTTCCCAGTCTTGGTATAAAGACTGTTCAATATCTTGTGGGTTATAGGTTTTATCCATTACACAGAACCTTTAAAAATACTTTAGTTATCAATTTCTTTTGTTGAAATATTTGCGCCAATGGTGCGCAGCTGTTTGAACCTTTCCCGGGCAGCCTGTTTGGCCATCGGCTCGACAGGGACAAAGTCGTATACTTGCTCAAATCGTCGGATAAAATCCGGGATATGTGTGGCAAGATTAATGAGTATCGCACGTCGCCCTACAGGGGGCATCTGGCCAATTTCTACAGGAGCGCCACCTTTAGGGCCTTCTCCTTGTAGGTTGTGTGGTACGAAACTATCAGCGTCGAACTGCCACAAATGTTCGTCAATTGCATGGGCGTCTTCTACCGTATCTACGTAAATGAAAACACGTTGCCCTGCACGGTACAGTTTTGCAGCACTTCGCGCTGCAAGATCAAAATGAGCCGGGATTTGCGTACTAGGCTCTTGATCATGCTTTAACACCAAAAAGTGTGCGTTGATTGACATGGCATGTGACTTATCTTCAGTACTGATTGAGATACACAGAGTAAAAATACTTTGTGTCTGATCAGCGTTCAAAATAAAGCCGCATTCTGACACAGAATACGGCTCCCATCAATCTACAGTAGACTTTGAAGTGAGTTATTTAACACAGCTTCAAAAATCTATACATATTTGCATAAGGTGTTTAATCTTGCAGCCCTTCGGTCAAATTTGCTCGATTAAGTAAATATTGCATGAGCATTGGTACAGGTCGTCCAGTTGCGCCTTTATTAGCGCCACTTCTCCAAGCAGTACCTGCTACATCAATATGTGCCCAATTGTACTTTTTGGTGAACTTCGATAAGAAGCAAGCTGCTGTGATGGTGCCAGCAGGGCGTCCACCTAAATTGGTGAAATCTGCAAATGGGCTTTTCAGTTGCTCTTGATAGTCATCCCACAGAGGCAGTTGCCATGCCCTATCACCACTTTGCTCAGATGCTTTTAATAAATCATGTGCAAGTGGGTTATGATTCGATAACAACCCTGATGCATGATGACCAAGTGCGATAATGCAGGCTCCAGTCAGAGTTGCGACATCAACGACAGTATCTGGTTCGAACGCTTCAACGTATGTTAATGCATCACATAATACTAAGCGGCCCTCAGCATCGGTGTTTAGAACTTCTACCGTTTGTCCAGACATGGTGGTGAGAATATCGCCAGGTCGGTATGCTCGGCTGCTAGGCATATTTTCACAGCCAGCTAATACACCGATCACGTTAAGAGGTAGCTGCATTTCAACAACCGCACGCATTAAGCCTAACACGCCCGCTGCGCCGCCCATATCGTACTTCATTTCATCCATGCCTTCGCCTGGTTTGATCGAAATACCACCTGAGTCGAAAGTTAGACCCTTACCAACAAAGACAATTGGAGCTTGTTTATCTGAAGCGCCGTTGTAGTGGATCACTGACATGACAGACTCGTTGTCACTGCCTCTTCCCACTGCTAAGTATGAGTGCATACCCAGCTCTTCCATTTCTTTTTCGCCAACTAAATTGACCTTAACATTGTCAAACTCTTTGGCTAGTAACTCCGCTTGCTCACCTAAGTAGCGAGGATTACAAATATTAGGCGGCATGTTGGCAACGTCTTTACACAGTTTAGCACCTGCGGCAATTGCTAAGCCGTGTTCAATGGCGTTTTCGCCAATTGTTAACTCTCTGCGAGTAGGGACATTGAAGACGATTTTACGCAGTGGTCGTCTTGCTTCGCTCTTTTTACTCTTTAGTTGATTAAAGGTGTATAAGCAGTCTTGTGTGGTTTCAACTGCTTGTCTTACCTTCCAATATGTATCTCGACCTTTAACATGTTGCTCAGTTAAAAAGCATACAGCTTCCATCGAGCCGGTCTCATTTAAGGTATTGATGGTTTTTGAAATAATTTGTTTGTACTGCTTGTCGTCGAGCTCTCGCTCTTTACCACAACCAACTAATAAAACGCGTTCACTCAATACATTTGGTACATGGTGTAACAACAGTACTTGCCCTGGTTTACCTTCTAGGTCACCACGGCGCAATAAATTGGAAATATAGCCTTCGCTGATTTTATCCAGCTGCTCACCAACCGGCGATAAACGTCGTGGCTCATACACCCCAACAACAATACAAGCACTGCGTTGCTTTTCTGGACTACCACTTTTAACGCTGAATTCCATTGCGACTCCTAAGTCTAAGTTATGCCATTTCAAACTTTAAATGCCACATTACATCAAGTTAACTAAGTTACTTTAGTGCTGCTGCACTAGTAGGATATTTGATTTTGATGGCATATAATAAAGTGACTAAAATAACCAGTTTACTCAAAATTTCCTACTATTCCAGTGAAATGAGACGTTTTATAGGGGCGAACATTGCTAATTTTTCGATATTTGACTGCTGAAGTTTTAAAATCGCAGGTCGCCGTTTTCCTTACTCTAATGACGATTTTTCTCTCGCAAAAATTTGTCAAAATTTTAGCCGAAGCTTCAGGTGGAGGAATACCAGGAAAACTCGTGTTGTCATTTTTAGCGCTTAATTTACCCAAATTAGCCGTATATATTCTGCCACTCAGTGTATTTTTGGGCATTATTTTGGCGTATAGCCGTATTTATGCTGACAGTGAAATGACTGTACTAAAAGCCTGCGGTGTCAGTGAGTGGTATGTTGTTCGTGTAACACTCATCTCGAGTTTTTTTGTCGCATTAATTGCGGGGGCTGTGAGCTTGCATATAGCGCCTTGGGCTGGGGAAAAGCAAAACCAACTGAGAGAGCAAGCCAATGCAGAGTCCGGGTTAACTCAATTGCGAGCAGGGCGGTTTCAGCAAACAGGTAATGAGAAAGCTGTTGTATTTATTCACAATACCAGTGAGCAAGGCTCTGTGTTAAATAAGGTGTTTGTGGCGCAATTGCCAGAAAAAGAATCGAATAATGCGGCGCGGATCGTCTATGCACAACAAGGTGAAGTGGCAGAAGGTGAGTCCGGAGAGCAGCAGCTGATTTTGAAAGATGGCAAGCGCTATGAAACCGATGGATTTAGTCAAGCGTTGAACAAAACCGAATTCGGCAGTTATCAAGTTCAGATCCAAGAGCAAGAAATTGAACGTCGAAGACGAGAGTTAGAAGACTTACCTTCAAGTAGGTTGTTAGAATTAAATACGCCCGAAGCTGCTGCACAATTTCAATTGCGGATCGCAACACCTATCTCAATCATTCTTTTAACACTGCTAGCAGTGCCTTTGAGCGTGGTTAACCCTAGGCAGGGAAAATTTGCAAAACTGGTTCCCGCAATAGGTATATATTTGGGGTATTTTATTTTGCTCAATGCCGGTAAATATCTTGTGGCTGAAGGTAAAATTCCGCCTTCTGTTGGATTGTGGTGGATCCACTTATCGGTGTTATTTATAGGGGCTTATCTGATAGTGAAAGGGCGACCTTTTGGCGTGTGGCTGAGATCTATCCTTAAAAATAAGGAGGCAGCGGCATGATGAAAATGCTTGATTGGTATTTGGGCCGTAGTATTTTACAAACTACCAGTTTTGCTTTACTGGTGTTTGTGGGGATCAATACCTTAATCAAATTTATTGAACAGCTGCGCTCTGTGGGACGCGGCACTTATGAAGTATCGGATGCATTACTATTCACGTTATACAGTGTGCCAAGCGATATTGTGGTGTTTTTTCCGATGGCAGCCTTGATCGGCGGATTAACAGGATTGGGTGCTTTGGCCTCCAGCAGTGAGTTAGTGGTTATGCAAGCCGCTGGTATGTCGAGATTGCAAATCATAGGCTCTGTTATGAAAACCGCTATTATTTTGGCGATATGCATGATGGCACTTGGCGAATGGGGAGCTCCTGAGGCGGAGCGCACAGCCAAACAGCTACGTAATCAAGCTATATACGGCGGAGATGTCTACGATGCACAAAAAGGGCTGTGGGCCAAAGATGGCAATAATTTTATCAATATTGCGAATGTTGAAAAGTCAGGTGAACTGACAGACATCAATATATATCACTTTGAGGATGATCTAACCTTAGGCCAAATTACAAGGGCGCAATCAGCGATGACTACCGAGCAAGGTTGGGAGCTCAAAGCAGTAGAAGAGATCCATATCACTGAGCAGCAAGTGAGTACCTATTATGCACAATCAAAGGTCTATGACTCGCAGCTCACAATAGACAGGTTAGGGGTATCTTCATTTGAACCTGAGTCTTTGTCATTCAGCGGACTCGTATCTTATCTAAATTATCTGGAACAAAACGAGCAAGATACCAGTAATTATGAGCTGGCTTTATGGCGTAAGGTGATGCAACCAGTCACGATAGCTGTCATGTTGCTAGTTGCGCTGTCTTTTATTTTTGGTCCTCTACGTTCAGTAAGTATGGGGGCGAGGATTATTATGGGTGTAGTCACGGGCCTAACCTTCCATCTTAGCAATGAAGTGTTTGGCCCCATTGTCATGGTATATCAGATCCCACCTTTAGTTGGTGCAGTAATGCCGAGTATCATTTTTACTTTGCTAGCGATGTACTTTTTACAAAGAAGACAATAAAAAAGGCGCCTTCGGCGCCTTTTTTACGATAGTTAATCTAAGCTATCGTACACTTTTTTATTCTCTTCTTTGCTGAGCAACAATACTTCGCTGCCACTCAACATATCTTGAAGAGCTCGTTTGTGTTTCCGGTCTATTAATACGAGTAAATTTCCTAACCCCAATAGGGCAGCTAAACTGCGCGCAATGGCTTGAGGCCAAGTGAGTAATTGGCCTTCGGTGCTCTGGACTTTTAAGCGCCATGCTCGCATTCCGATTGTCTGTCCACTTTTAGTCCAAAAGTAAGCAAAAAAGGCAACAGAGACCAATACCAACAACACTGTACGGCTGTAGTATAGCGTAGGTGTTGCTTGAATGAGAGCGGAGACATCCTCATGGCCTTCAAGGGTGTACCAGCCCATAGAAAGCATACCTTGTACCAAGCCTAAGAAAACAATTGTCGTGAGCATCGCAAAGGCTACGACGACTAATGCATCGTATATTAATGATGCAACCCTTCTAATAAAACCTGCGCGGGGAAATGATGACATGTAAAAACCCATATAAAACGATATGACAATATTCTACACACAATATAGGCGCTTATTTATCAAACCTCGATATTTTATGATTTTGGTCAAATACTCAGCACTTGAACACATTAATTAAAAAAACTGCTTGCGGGGCTGTCACATATTTGTATAATGCAGGGCATAGAGACGAGGGCAAATAAAAAAAGCCTAAGCTCAAAGTGGTTTTTCTTTATCTTCTCGAAGTTAGAAGATTAAAGAAAAATGATGCCAGTGTGATGGAATTGGTAGACATGACGGATTCAAAATCCGTTGCCTTCGGGCGTGGCGGTTCAAGTCCGCCCACTGGTACCACTTTTTATAGCCCCAGAATGATTTCTGGGGCTTTTTTATTTCTGCTTTTATCCTACTTTCTGATTTCTTGTGCGAATAGCACCCGGTTTCTATTTTCAGACAAACGAATTCTAATCTGCGGCGTATGTAGAGGTATTACTTGTGGAGTTTTGCTGGGGCCTTATACACGTTAAGTAGGTAGCTTTTCTCTTTTGGTGAGAGTTTTAATCCTTCCAATATTTCCATATCTATATTGACGGGTTCGTCATGTTTTATCATATAAATAATAGAGTCAGCTAGGCGCACTTTATTGCGAGTCGACATTTGAATATAGACAATGTAAATCGCGGCTAGCACAATTGGTATTAATAAAACGAATATTGTAATGAAAATTTCCATTTTGACTCTCACTGATTGAATTCAATAGGGATGATGACAATAGTTGGCATAAAATAGTTCATAAAAAGTGCTTTATACCTTTATTCGCGGGGTTATGAATCAAAACTAACTATCCGCAGAGGGGATACCATAATACTTATCTTCGACTAGACTTTAGTTGGGGCAAAATACATTATTGGGTAACTTTGTGCAGTTAAAGCAGTCACTTTTACTTTTTAAAACAGCCGCAGTGGGCTCTGCGATTGTGATTATGGTTGCAAGCTGGTTTTTGTACGTTCAGCTACAGCAAACCCGAACTCTGAATGATCACCTTTTTCAACTTCAGACTCAGATACAGCGTCTACTGGATCAGGAAGAACGGTTTTTGATAGAACGTCAGCGTGAGAGTCTTGCATCGATTGAAGATGATAGAGCATCCTATCGCAAGAGTTATAGCCAATTGTTAAATATGCTGGTGGCTCAACAGCGGGATCTTACTTTACTCTTTAAACTAGACGAGGAAGTTAAGCGCTTTGCGCTCAAGTATGAGCAGCTAGCATCTATGCAGGCATTGTTGGGTTATGACAAAGAAGAGGGGGTCTATGGCAACTTTCGGCGTCAAGCTCATGCTCTGCAAGATATTGCTAGACAAACCCAGCATCCCCAGTTAGAGATTTTGCTATTGGAGCTGCGACGCAGAGAGAAAGATTTTTTACTTAGGCTCGAACCAAACTATTTGCTCATCCATCAAGATTTATTAAGCAGAACAGAGCTGCTGATATCTGCGCAGTTTCCTAACAAATCACAGGAGCTACTCTCTATTCTTAATCAATACCAACACGGCTTTAATACTTATATCAGCGTACTACAGAAACAAGGGTTGGATCATAGCCAAGGTGTGAGATCGGAATTACATCAGTTGAAGATTTCTATTAGAAATCATTTTGAAGTGGTATCAAAGCAGCTTTTTAATGAAGCACTGAGTGAAAAGCAAAGCTTAATTTTGACCTGTTTAGTGATCATCGTTTCTATCAGTTGTTTCAGTTTATTGTTACTGTTTGTGCTTAACACCCGTATCTCAGAGCATATTATTTCAATAAGCCGCGTACTAAAAAATGTTGCTCAACACGAAGACTTCTCAATGAGGGTAAACATTGATGGTGAAGATGAAATCGCACAGATAGCGCATCATTTGGATAGTTTACTTGCGTTTATTGAGACTTTGCTTGATAGGCTTACGGCAGCACAGCAAAGATTGATCGAAGAGGCCAAAATGGCCAGTTTAGGCAATATGGTGAGTGGGTTTGCACATGAATTAAATACACCTCTTGGTGTCGCAATTACCAGTCAATCGCACTTAAAAGAACAAGTTGAAGTGCTTAAAAAAGACTTAGAATCTGGGCGGTTGCAAAAGCAAACTTTAACTAACCTGATCGCCGAAGCTGAGTCTGCGCTGTCTTTGTTGGAGAACAACTTACTGAGAACTGCGTCCTTGATTGATGATTTTAAAAAAGTTTCAGTTCAGCAAGAGTATGATGAAGTGCAGGAGTTTAGTCTCACTGCATTGGTGAGTGGGGTGTTAGATTGTTATCAACACGAACTAAAACAACCTGACTACCATATCGAAGTAGAAATACCTGAGCAATTAATGTTAAACAGCTATCCAAACGTGTTTGTGCAAGTATTAACTTACAGCTTCAACAACTGTATTCAGCATGCAAAACAAGAAGGTAAGTTGCTAAATATCGTCATTTCGGCGTTGGTCGTCAATAATTATATTCACTTGTATATCAAAGATGACGGTAAAGGAATAGATAAAGAACTGTTGCCTGTTATTTTTGAGCCTTTTATCACAACACAGAGAAGTCAAGGTGGCATCGGGCTCGGCTTGAGCATTATCTATAACTTAGTAACACAGAAGCTAGGTGGGGAAGTAAAAATACAAAGCCCCGCACATGGCGGGGCTTGTTTACATATCATTCTAGCGAATACGGCGTTTCGCTTAGACGCGGATTAGCTTTGTTTGCTAGCAACCCACTGATCAACGAACTGCTCTAAAACATTTAGAGGAACAGGGCCGTTTTTAAGTACTACGTCGTGGAATTCACGAATATCAAACTTATCACCAAGCTCTTTCTTAGCCGCTTCGCGAAGCTCAACAATTTTGATCATACCAATTTTGTATGCTGTTGCTTGGCTTGGCATCACAATGTGGCGCTCTACCATCTTAACAGCATCTGATTTTGCATTAGGTGTGTTATTTACGTAGTAATCGATACCTTCTTGGCGTGTCCACTTCATTGCGTGGATACCAGTATCAACCACTAGACGACATGCACGCCAAAGCTCCATTGCTAGACGACCAAAGTCTGAATATGGGTCTTCGTATAAGCCCATTTCTTTAGGTACTAGCTCAGAGTATAGGCCCCAACCTTCTGTGTAAGCTGTGTAGCGACCAAACTTACGGAACTTCGGCATATTTTCAAGTTCTTGCGCGATGGCAATTTGCATGTGGTGGCCAGGTACACCTTCGTGATAGGCTAACGCTTCCATTTGGTAGGTTGGCATTGCTTCCATATCATAAAGGTTTGCATAGTAAATGCCCGGGCGAGAACCGTCTGGCGTTGGCTGCTGATAGAAAGCTTTACCAGCTGCTTTTTCGCGGAATGCTTCAACACGCTTAACTATCATGTCTGCTTTTGGCTTAACAATGAACAGCTCGTCTAAGCGAGACTTCATGTTGTCAATCATCGCCGTCGCATCAGCTAGATATTTTGCTTTGCCTTCTTCTGTATTTGGAAGATAAAACTGCTTATCGGTTCTCATGAACTCCATAAACGCTTTTAAGTCACCTTTGAAACCAACTTTGTCTTTGATTTCACGCATTTCGTCATGGATACGAGCAACTTCTTGCAAACCAATCTTATGAATTTCAGCGGCAGAAAGCTTGGTTGTTGTTGTACGCTCAAGCGCAACGTTGAAGAACTTTTCACCTTCAGGGAACTTCCAAACACCGTCGCGGTTGTCCGCACGTTTTTCCAACTTATTTAGATAGTTGATTAACTTGCTATAAGATGGTTTTACAGCAGATGTCAGGGCGTTGTTAGCCTCTGTGATAAGTGCGTCTTTTTCATTTTGTGCGATCTCTAACTTGGCAACTTTTCTCTTGAAGTCAGCCAAAAGTGTAGAGTCTGCACCTTTGGAGAAAGGTGCGCCCTTGATAATATTTTTGCTCGACTCAATAACATGAGGGAACACAAACTTAGGCGCTATGATGCCAGCTTCTGCACGTTTTTCTAGATCTTCGACTAGTTGGTCGAACACAGTTGTGACACCGTTAAGACGAGAGATATAGGCTTTTGCATCCTTAACGTCAGCAATTTGGTGTTGGTTAATCAAAAATGCCGGGATCATTGAATGTGTGCCAAACATTTGATTGACTGGGTAAGAGTAACGACGCCATTTAAAGTCTTCGATCTCTTCAACAAGACCCTGTTTAAACAAGTCGTAGCTTACCTGAGATTGAGGGTCTAGTTTACTGCGGTCAATGGCATTGATCGCCGCAAGATCTTGTTTAGTTAATTCAAGGTCTTCTAATTGACGTGCCTCTGAACCGTCGTCCCACTTGTCATAGTCTTTTTTAATACCCAAATAAGTTTGGTAAATAGGACTACGCATGACACTGCGATTAAATGACTCTTCGAACAGAGCATTTGCTTTTTCTACTTCACTTTGAACAACTTGTTGCACAGGAGCTACAGGCTTTGGTTGTTCAGCTGTTTGCTGGCAGCCTGCCAATAACGTCGCTGAAATTGCAGCAGCGATAATGGTAAGTTTACGCATGTTTTACCCTTCTTATTTTATATATTCAGATATATGAGCCCACAAGAGATTGCCTCTCTTAGTGTAGGTTATTATATGGCACGCAACAGCTAGCGACCAAATTCTTTGGTTGAATGCAAAGTTGCAATAAATGTACCCCAAATTAGACAAACAATTCTAACAGGTCATTAAGGTATCTGTGCCCTTTATTTGTTACAAACCATGAATCACCTAAGTCTTCCAACAAACCTAGTTTAATTGCTTGGTTTAGCTGCGTTTGTATATCGGCCTCTTGTAATCCCGTGTAGGCTTCAAAGTTAGCCTTTGGGGTTGCTTCTAACAGGCGAAACGTATTCATGAAAAACTCAAATGCTTGGTCTTCTAAATTGACTTGCCAGCTGTCGTATATGTACGGTTTGGTCAAGTCCATATACCCTCTAGGGTGCTTCACTTTGACGGTACGCAAAATTTGTTGCTGTTCGGGTTGTGTGATCTTGCCATGAGCGCCACAGCCTATGCCAAGGTAGTCACCAAAGCGCCAATAATTGAGATTATGTTTGCATTTAAAACCTGATTTTGAATAACCGGATATCTCATACTGCTGATATCCGTGCTGCGCCAGCAGCGCTTGTCCTGCTTCTTGTATTGCCCACAGGGTTTCGTCTTCAGGTAATTTAGGGGGCTTTGATGCAAATTGAGTATTTGGCTCAATGGTTAATTGATACCAAGAAATATGCGGAGGATTCAGCTCAATTACGCGTCTTAAATCGCTCAGAGCATCATCTAAAGACTGATTGGGTAGACCGTGCATCAAATCCATATTAAAGCTATTTAACCCTGCATCATGTGCTTCAGCGGCAGCATTGAGGGCTTCATGTTCACCATGTATGCGACCCAGTGCCTTAAGTTTATCGCTTTGTAAACTTTGCACACCAATTGAGATTCGATTTATGCCAGCCTGTACATAATGTTTAAAGCGATCACTCTCAACTGTGCCAGGATTGGCCTCTAAGGTAATTTCAATATCGTCTTCAAAGCCAATTAGAGCTTCTATTTGCTGTAAAAGGTCAACGTAAGCATCGCCAGAAAGCAAACTTGGTGTGCCGCCGCCGACAAATATACTATGCAGCTTTCTCCCTTGTACAAGGTGTAGGTCTGCTTTGAGGTCATCAATTAAATGACCAATGTATTCTTGCTCAGGAATGGTGCCTTTTTGACTATGGCTGTTGAAATCACAGTAAGGACATTTTTGCACGCACCAAGGTACGTGCACATATAAACTTAAAGAAGGAAGGTTCACTGGATGCTCTTAAAATGTGTCATGAGTTGTTGGAGTGCCTTTCCTCTGTGACTAACGGTATTCTTTTCTTCCTTACTCAATTCAGCCGCCATACGCTGTAGATTCTCGACCCAAAAAACAGGATCGTAACCAAAGCCGCCATCACCGTGCGGCTTTGCCGCAATTGCACCTTCCCAACTTGCTTGGCAAATAACGGGTGTAGGATCATTGGCATGTCGCATATAAACTAACACACACCAAAAGCGGGCGGTGCGGTTAGTTACACCTTCTAAATCAACCAGTAATTTATCGATGTTTTGCTGGTCGCTTGCACCGCTACCAGCGAAGCGCGCCGAGTATACGCCTGGTGCTCCATCGAGTGCATCAACTTCTAAGCCTGAGTCATCAGCAATGGCGGGTAGGCCTGTTTCTTTTGCTGCGTGTCGAGCCTTAATAATGGCATTTTCTACAAAAGTAGTGCCTGTTTCTTCCACATCAGAAACGTCAAATTGGCTCTGTGGCAAGACTTCAATTTGCAAGCTTTCAAGCATACCGCCTAACTCTCTGACCTTGCCTTGGTTTCCTGTGGCAAGCACGATTTGTTTTGTCATATCTTTAATCTACGTAGAACTTTTGTTGAAATTTTAATAATTGACGATTATTGCCTTGTTGGATGTTTAACTCGAAACGATAAACATCTTCATTGTAATAATCGAGTTGTGCGAGGTAATAAATGGCGTCGCCTTCAATAACTTGTTTAAATGTCAGTGGCTTTTTATTGCCCAGTAAGTTTTTTGCGAAACCAGATATTTGCACTTCTTGTGCGGTTTTGGATTGATCTTTAGCGAGCACCGAAATGTTGATTAAAGCTTTATTTTCGCTGCGAACCACACCATAAACTTTAGCCACGCTGGGTTGGATAAAGGTTGATGGAAAGGCAATGTAGTGCACTTCCCAATTACCTAAGTTTTTAAATTGTCCACCGGACTCTGAGTTATTCGCCTGGGTGTGAAAAGCGCCCAATACAAGTAAAATTACGAAAAGATAGAATCGCATAGTACCTCACTTTCATATGCTTAGCGCATGAAGTCCATCACCAAATGTTGTAAGAACATCATGCCTAACAAAACCACCATAATGGACAAGTCGAGCCCGCCAAGTGGTGGGATAATCTTTCTAATTGGGCGCAGTAGTGGCTCAGTTAATTGTTCAAAAACAGCTGCTGCGGGGTTATAACCCTGTACCACCCAACTCAATAGTGCGCGGATCACTAAAATCCAAAAAACCAAACTAAAGGCTTCTCGTAGTACGGTTAACAACCCACCTATAGCTGCTGTAGCGGCATCCCAATGGCCGCTAAACACCAACATCAATACGGATACTTTTGCGCCAGCGACGATAAATGCAAGCACCAGCGATGCCACGTCAATACCTGCAAAACCAGGAATAATCTTACGTAAGGGGTTGACAGCAAATGAGGTCGCTTTTACAACTGCCTGACTAATTGGGTTGTAAAAATCAACACGTGCCCACTGCATCCAAAAACGTAGCAGCACCACCATTAAGAATAGATTAAAAATGGTTTCAATTAAAAAATACATTGCATTCATTTTAGGTCCTTAAATTTGTTTTTCCATTTCCTCTGCGCGTGCGATGCATGCATCCATTGCGTTTGCGACGGTTAGAGGAAGTTGATTATCTTTCATTGACTCAATAGCGGCATGGGTGGTTCCACCCTTTGACGTGACATTGGCACGAAGTTGCTCAAGGCTGACGCCTGGTTGAGATACGGCCATTTGTGCTGCACCAAGAGCTGTTTGCTGCACCAGTTGCCGTGCTTGTTGTTCATTGAACCCAAGTGCTTTTGCTTTTTCCTCTATGGCTTGCATGAAAAGAAAAAAGTAGGCTGGGGAAGAGCCTGTCACTGCGATAATGTCATTTATCTGGCTTTCTGATTGAAGCCAGACAGTCACTCCCGTGGCGCTGAAAATTTGGTCAATAAATCTTTGTTCTTGGTCATCAATATCTTGGCTAAATAATCCAGATACGCCAAGCCCCACTAATGATGGTGTGTTAGGCATACAGCGTACAAGTTTGGCGTCGCTTTGGAGCATTTCTTTTAAACGAGCAAGGGTAATACCCGCTGCGACTGAAATCACTACTTTGTTGCTCAAGTCGATACTTGCTGAGCGAAAGGTTTCGCACAAGGCTTCCATCATTTGTGGTTTAACAGATAGTACAATGACATCAGCACGTTTAATGGCGTCTATGTTGTCACTGGTTGTTTGAACAGCAAAATCCTGTGCAACTTTGTCTAGCTTTTCTTGATTGCGATTAGTAGCAATGATATTGCGGGCGCTGAAACCGTTTTTAAGCATGCCGCCAATGATGGCATAGCTCATGTTTCCAGTGCCAATAAATGCGATTGTTTTATTAGACATATTATCTGTGTGGCCTTTATTGTCTTTTACCAAAAATATCGGTCCCAATTCTCACCATGGTGGCGCCAGCTGCAACGGCGGGTTCTAAATCGCCACTCATGCCCATTGAAAGGGTATCGATATGTGGATATTGGGTCTTTAGTTTATCAAAGCAATGTTTCATTTGCTGAAAATATTGCAGTTGCTTGTCAACATCATCTGTTTGTGCGGTTATCGTCATTAAACCTCTCAGCGAGAGTTGCTTTGTTTCACTGATAAATTGAGCAAGGTCAGACAGCTCTTCGGGGAGGCAGCCTGATTTTTTCTCGTCTTGGCTAATGTTCACTTGAATAAGCACATTGAGCGGTTTTAGATTTGTTGGCCTTTGTTCACTTAAGCGTCTCGCTATTTTGATTCGGTCGACACTTTGCACCCAGTTGAAATTTTCAGCAATATGCCGCGACTTATTCGATTGAATAGGGCCAATAAAGTGCCACTCAATGTCTTTGTACTGTTTGAAGTGCATGACTTTGTCGACGGCTTCTTGCACATAAGATTCGCCGAATAGACGTTGGCCAGCGTCATACGCTTGTTGGATAAGTTCGATTGGTTTGGTTTTAGACACAGCCAAAAGTTGCACAGGGTCAGAAATATGACAATTTTGCTCTGCTTTTGTAATGCGATCGTAGGCGTTATTTAGCCGTTCTGCTATTGTAACCATATTATTGTTTGCTCGTTGTGGAGTCATAGATGGATATTACTGAATTATTAGCCTTTAGTGTGCAGCATAAAGCGTCGGATCTACACCTTTCTTCGGAAGTTTCTCCAATGATCCGTGTTGATGGTGACGTACGCCGCATAAATATTCCCGCTTTAGAAGCGAAGGATGTAAATAGTTTAATTTACGATATTATGAATGATAACCAGCGCAAGGACTATGAGCAAAACCTTGAGGTGGATTTTTCGTTTGAAGTACCTAATTTAGCACGTTTTCGTGTCAATGCGTTTAACACGAGTCGCGGGCCTGCCGCTGTATTTCGTACTATTCCAAGTACCGTATTGACCCTAGATGAATTAGGTGCGCCAGATATTTTTAAAAAAATAGCAGAAAACCAGCGCGGGCTGGTACTTGTAACTGGGCCGACGGGATCGGGTAAATCAACGACGCTCGCGGCCATGGTCGACTATATCAATAGCAGCAAGCATCATCATATTTTGACAATAGAAGACCCCATTGAATTTGTTCATCAAAATCAACTGAGTTTGATTAACCAACGTGAGGTTCACCGCGATACTCACAGCTTTAATGCAGCATTGCGAAGTGCGCTGCGTGAAGATCCCGATGTTATTCTTGTGGGTGAGTTACGTGATTTGGAAACGATTCGTTTAGCCATGACAGCAGCAGAAACGGGTCACCTTGTATTTGGTACATTGCACACCACATCGGCACCAAAAACCATTGACCGTATTATTGATGTATTCCCCGGTGAAGAAAAAGATATGGTTCGTTCTATGTTGTCAGAGTCGTTACAGGCGGTGATTTCACAAACACTGATTAAAAAAGTAGGTGGAGGGCGAGTTGCGGCACATGAAATCATGTTAGGTGTGCCTGCAATACGTAATTTGATCCGTGAAGATAAGATTGCTCAAATGTACTCAGCTATTCAAACGGGCGCCCTACACGGTATGCAGACCATGGATCAGTGTTTGATGAACTTAGTGAACCACGGTTTGATCACAACCCAAGATGCGCACACTAAAGCACATGATAAAAACCAATTTGGTGCCGCAGGATTTTAATACAAGGTTTTAAACAATGGCATTGATAGATTATTTACAATTGATGGTAGACAAAGAAGCATCAGACTTATTTGTCTCATCTGGTTTGGCGGTCAGCGCCAAAATTGATGGTGAATTAAGGGCACTAGACGAAGAAGTACTGGATAGTGACAGTGCGTTGACTATGGTTGAGTCGGCGATGACAGATAGGCAAAAGCAACAGTTTCACGCTGAAAAGGAGTGTAACTTTGCGGTTGCTAATGATGTTGGCCGCTTCCGGGTTTCCGCATTTTGGCAGCGAGACTGTGCAGGCATGGTGATCAGGAGAATTGTGACGGATATTCCTGACGTTACCCAACTTGGTTTACCCTCGGTATTGACCGATGTGATCATGTCAAAGCGTGGTCTAGTACTGTTTGTTGGTGGTACAGGTACGGGTAAATCGACGTCTTTGGCTGCACTACTGGGCTACCGTAATCGCAATCAGCGCGGCCATATCCTGACAATAGAAGATCCCATAGAGTTTGTGCATGAACATCGCAAGAGCATCATTACCCAAAGAGAAGTTGGTCTAGATACCGAGAGCTTTGAAGCTGCGCTGAAAAGTTCATTGCGACAAGCCCCAGATGTTATTTTAATTGGTGAAATTCGCTCCCAAGAAACTATGGAATATGCCCTGAGCTTTGCTGAGACTGGGCACTTATGTGTTGCGACATTGCACGCAAACAATGCTAACCAAGCGATTGACCGTATCATGCACTTAGTTCCGAAAGAAAAGCATGACAAACTGAAATATGATTTGGCACTAAATCTCAGAGCAATAGTCGCACAGCAACTGGTGCCTACGTCAAAAGGTGAGGGGCGTGTTGCCGCGATAGAAATACTGCTGAACTCACCGATGGTTTCTGAATTGATTAAGAAAGGAGATATAGGGTCCATCAAAGAGACCATGGCTAAATCGAAAGAGATGGGCATGCAAACTTTCGATCAAGCTTTATTTGAACTCTATAAAGCCCAGCGGGTTAATTACGCAGATGCTCTGCATCATGCTGACTCGCCTAATGATTTACGTCTAATGATTAAATTGCAAAACAATGAACAAAAAGGTGCAGGGTTTTTGCAAGGGGTCACCATTGATGGCTTGGACAGCAAGAAAAACTAATCTGTTTTGCTTGCTTGTATGTTGTCATCTGAGCCTGACAACACTTTGTTGGGCTCAGTCTAGTTATGTCGATATTTATATCAGAGATGACGTATATTTAAACTACAAAGCTCTTTTATCTGGCCGCTCACCGTTGGAAGTAGATAACTTTGGTGGGCAGTTTGTGCGGCGTGATGTTGTCGACATGGTGCTGTTGCATCAAGCTTTAATTTTAGGCGGCTTTGACAAGCCGTTTAAATACCGACCTGGAAACGTCAACTTCAGAGATTCTAATTTACTAGAGCAAGGTAAGCAGTTACTCAGCTTCGATACATTTTGGCTGGAAGAAGCACAACAAAAAGCTGATAAGCTGTATATTAGTGAACCTGTGATCAGAAAGGGTGAATTTTTTGCTGGTTTATATTTTGCCAAAGAGAACAAACGGGTTGCAAATATTCAGTCCCTTGAAGATCTAAGCACGCTGAGTGCGGTGTCTTCAAGTCGCTGGTTGGTAGACTGGCACACTTTAAGTCGTTTGCCTCTCAAACGCTTGGTGGATGAACAAACTTGGTCAGCGCAAGCGCAGATTGTGAACAAGCAATGGGTTGATTTTATGTTGATCCATTTAATGCCGGTGATGGGGAATGATTTTAAATTGGCAAACATAAATCTAGTTTCTCATCCCAAATGGGTGGTTTTATTGGACAGTAGCCGTCATTTTGTGGTGTCTAAACTACACCCTCAAGGCGAGCGCGCTTTTGCAGCATTGCAAAAAGGGCTAGAGAAGCTGAGGCGTCAGGGAAAAATCGAACAGGCTTATCGCCAAGCAGGACTGTTCCCTGATATGAGGGTTTACCAGCAGCTCAATGCTGCCGCAGGTGGAGACAAGTAGTAATTACTCTGTTTCCCACAGTTGTTCAAAGAAACTTTCTAAAATAATGACCGCTGACATTCCATCAACATTGTCTTTTGCCAAAGAGCGATAGCCACCTTGATCAAATAATCTGGCTTTGGCATCGGTCGTAGTCAGACGTTCATCTTGTGTTTCGACGGGAAGGCGGTAATTATTGTGCAGGCGATTGGCAAATTTCTTGGCTGCGAACGTAACCTGCTGATTTGTACCATCCATATTCAGAGGCAGGCCGACAACAAGTAAATCAGGTTTCCATTCATTCACTTGTTGTTCTATATCGGACCAATTGGGAATGCCATCTCGCGCTTTGACTGCGCCTAAGCTGGTGGCTGTTCCCGTTACTTCCTGGCCAATGGCCATACCAATACTACGTGTACCAAAATCAAACCCCATTACAGTACGTTGACCTTTAGGAGTCTTTGGTTTTTTATTGCTCATACTTCTATGCGTGTCCTGCTTGATTACTGAGTTGTGCGATGTCGATACCTAACATACTTACGGCTTTTTCCCAGCGCTTTTCTGGCGGCGTACTAAATATAATCTCGGGATCTGCCTGAATTATCAGCCAAGAGTTTTCCAAGATCTCTTGTTCGAGTTGGCCTTTTTCCCACCCTGAATAGCCAAGCGTTATGATAAATGCATCTGGGCTATCGTGATAAGTAAGAGAGGCAAGCACATCTTTTGAAGTTGTTATCATGATGTCAGAGCTGAGCTCTTTGCTCGAGGCATAACCAATCTTGGGCGTATGTAATACAAACCCTCTGTCCGTATGCACCGGCCCACCAGCAAAAACAGTTTGATCCGCAGCACTGCTGCCTTTGTCATTGTCGATTTCGATCTGGTCGAGTAACTCGCCTACAGTAACGTCAATGGGGTGATTGACAATCAACCCCATAGCGCCTTCTTCATTGTGTTCACAGATGTAGGTGACGGAGCGTTTGAACATCGGGTCCTGCAAGTTCGGCATTGCGATAAGAAAGTGATTAGCTAATGATTGCATGCGAGACCCCTTCTATGATTTAACTTTCAGTATGGTTGAGTTTTGCTTCAATCGCATCAAAAAACTTGTCCATAATAGATATATCGTACGCTGCTTCAATTTCCTTAACGCAAGTTGGTGCAGTCACGTTTATTTCTGTTAGTTTGTCGCCAATGATATCTAAGCCAACAAACAGTAATCCTTTCTCTTTTAAGGTTGGTGCGACCGCTTCTGCAATCTTTCTATCGCTTTCACTGATTGGTCTCGCTTCACCGCGACCTCCAGCCGCAAGATTACCGCGTGTTTCGCCACCTTGAGGAATGCGCGCTAGGCAATAAGGGATCACTTCACCGTCAACAACCAAAACGCGTTTATCACCTTGCTTTATTTCAGGAATATAGTTTTGTGCCATGGCAAAGCGGCTACCATGCTCGGTGAGTGTTTCGCAGATAACACCGATGTTGGGATCGTCGTGCTGTACTCTAAAAATTGATGCTCCACCCATGCCATCAAGAGGCTTCAATATGATGTCTTGGTGTTTGTCTAAAAATGCTCTAATTTGGCTTGCATTTCTTGTAACTAAGGTGTCAGGGGTATGCTCACTAAACCATGCTGTAAATAACTTTTCGTTGGCATCTCTGAGGCTTTGAGGCTTATTTACCACTAATGTACCGGCAAGTTCGGCACGTTCTAGTATATAGGTTGCGTAAATATATTCAGTGTCAAAAGGCGGATCTTTTCGCATCAGAATGACATCCAGATCACTGAGCGCAATATCTTGTTTGTCAGCCAATTCATACCAGTGACTTTCATCATCAAATACACGTGCTTTGGCGGCTGTCGCTCGGCCTTCACCTTGGTATAGATATAAATCGTCCATTTCCATGTAATACAATTCAAAGCCACGCTGTTGCGCTGCCATCATCATGGCAAAGCCGGTATCTTTTTTAATGTTAAATCCACTGATTGGATCTGAGATAATCCCAAGTTTGACTGCCATCGCCTTTACCTTATGTGTTATTTTGGGTGAGTATGACTAATGTGGTTAGCACAATGTGTTGCTAACCACAGTTTATATGTGGACTAGTCGCTCGATTTTAAAGAGCTAAATCGCCAAACTGCAATTGCAGTGCGCTTAAAACTGTCAATGCAGCTGTTTCGGTACGAAGGACTCTTGGCCCAATTTTGATATCAATAAAGCCTTGTTCAGTGGTATTGGACATTTCTTCGTCAGTAAAACCGCCTTCAGGACCCACTAAAAAGCGCACTCCCTGATCTGGTGCCGGTAACGTCTTTATAGAGTGATCTGCTCTGGGGTGTAATGTTAATTTTAATTCGTCACTCTGTTGGCCAAGCCACTCTTCTAACGAAATTGGAGGGTGCACTTTGGTAATGAAGTTTCTACCTGATTGTTCTGCCGCGGATATCGCTATTTTTTGCCATTGCTGGTGCTTTTTGGCTAATCGGTCACCACTGAGCTTTACGCCGCATCGAGTAGTAAATAAAGGCGTGATTTCACTGACTCCCAGTTCAACCGATTTTTGAATGGTGAAATCCATTTTGTCACCCCGAGAAATGCCTTGCCCTAGGTGCACATTTAATGGAGATTCAACACACCTATCGACAAATTCAATAGGGGTCACTTCAACTGTTTTTTTGGAAATAGCAGTAATTCTTGCGAGATATTCGCCACCTTGTCCGTTGAACAAACTGACTTGTTCACCTTCTTTCATTCTTAGTACGCGCGCGATATGCCCGGCAGCGTCATCATTCAAAGTGGCTGGTTGATTCACTACCAATTCTGAAGGTTGGTAAATATGTGGAATACGCATAGTGTTGAAAGTCTAAATTGGATATGCGCTCATGTTAAGGTTTTCACGGCGGTGAGTCTATAGAATGCGACACATCATGGTCAATGCATGCACTCTAATCTGCGGTATCTGTTTTTAACACCACAAATTCGCTGAAGGTGTCATGTTTTGTTGCCGCAAGACTTGAATTACAGGTTAGATGGTTGTTGTTAAATGGATCGCTAATACGATGATAGTCATAACCATTTGCCAATTGTTCGATGGTAAACCTGTCTGCATGCAGGGAGTTGAAGATAAACTTTTGTTTCTCGTCAGCGAGGTTGTAGTCGAGCGCGTAGATAAGAACACCTTGAATTTTATGGTGTTCATGTAGGTAAGTTGCAAGCTCCGAGACGCTTATTTCATTGTCAAAGTCACAGTAACTGTAATCTTTGATTTGGTCTTTAAACATCATTTTGAGCATTTGCTTTGTATTGTCTCCAGCAATTATTAGCTGACTAGGGGTGTCAGGAGAGAGAGATTTTACAAACTCGACGAATTCCTGACTGAACTCCCAGTTGCTGTCAACAAGTAAAAAGTTATCTAATTTCAAAGATATAAGTCTCCAGAGCTAAGATATCCATCTTTTAGCTCGGCGTTTAAATTGAAAACATGTTTATTAGTAAATAGCCCATGCTACAAAAAACAGCAAATTCTAAGCAGGCAATACCAATATTATCTTGGTGGTCAACCTCCAGACCTATGTCTACTTTTGGTAATACGATATGGATCATAAGACGGCTAAATACATATAAAAGAAACCACATAAACACTGAGTGCACGACCACTGTTAGCAAGTTATCAACCATTTTACTCGGGTAGCTTGGCGCACTATGTAAACCTGCATAGATAGCAAGTGCGAGCCCGATTGTTTTACCTGCATAACGGATCCCAATCGAGGTGTTTGCCAAGCTGAAGTTATATTGCAAGGAGGCTCCTTGATTCTTTTTCGCAAAGCGAGATTCTCGTAGCTTGCTATCTAAAGCAAATACACCTTGTAAAAAAATAAAACAGATGCTGACGATCAGTAAAGCTTGCCATGTTTTTGGCTCAAGCCAGTGATAGAGGCCAAGGACTAAGATGCTATTGCCAACCAACATACCAGAATCGACCAGCGCAGCGCAGACATTCTGTTTGAGTATCGCTTGAGTTTCGTTAAAGCGATATAAAATCCATTTTCTATGAATTGCCTGACCAAGACAAATGTAAAACCATATCAAGGCGATGGGCAACAAAACTTGCGTGTGTATGGCGGCGCTGTCAAAGGTATTTAAATGACCAAAAAAATAGCCGATGCTGCCGCATAAGACCGCGACTTTTGCCGCATAGTTAATGCCCAATGCAAAGTTGTCATGTTGAGCCAACTCCTTTTGCAATAGCTTTTTTGCTCTGAATTGCACAATTAAACGCAGTGACATCAAAGCAATGCAGGCGATTGTTAGACCACTTAGTAGGACGAAAAAATTACTGTTTTCTAAAGACAAATAACTCATGCTCGGTGTAAGGTTGTTGTTATTTAGCGTTACTATAACACTGCACAACAAATGAGCCACAAAGCACTGGAGGTTTTTCATGGAACAAGGCCAATTAAGTCCCGAATTATCAGCGTTAGCCGAGCAGCGCTTTGCTGAACTTTTTCCAGGACAAACTAAAAATGCGCAAGCATTACGGTTGTTGGCGCTCAGTGACTTCGCTTACCGTATACTTGCTCAACATCCGCAGTGGCTCCACTGGCTGTTAGATGAACAAGCTATGGCGCTGCGTGACATTGAGCCTGTGCTAACGGGGGATATCGAAGCATTAAGTGATGCACAGTGCTTTGCCAAATTGCGCCTATATCGCAAGCGCTACTGGCTCAAGCTGATGTGGCTAGATCTGGTGGAGGGAAACGACATTGCTGACAGTGTGGCATATCAATCAAAGCTCAGTGAGCAGTTGATAGATAGCGCAAATAAATGGGCATTTGCACAGGTTGCCAAGAGCAATGGCGCACCCGTCAACGGATCACTAGAGCCGCTGCCAATGTTGGTGTTGGGCATGGGGAAGCTTGGCGGTCAAGAGCTCAACTTTTCTTCCGACATTGACCTTATATTTACTTACCCGCTTAGTGTCAAAACATCAGGTGGTAGGCGCAGTATCGATGCACAAGTTTTTTATACTAAGGTGGCGCAAAAACTGATTGCGGCACTGGATCAGCGCACTGCCGATGGTCAAGTTTTTCGCGTTGACATGAGGTTGAGACCATTTGGTGAAAGTGGCCCATTGGTTATGAGCTTTTCTGCAATGGAGGATTACTATCAAGATCAAGGTAGGGAGTGGGAGCGATATGCCATGCTTAAAGCTCGATTACTCGGCCAAAAAAACCAGTACTGGGATGAGTTTAAAGCGTTGATACGGCCCTTTGTGTTCCGTCGATACATTGACTTTTCCGTGATTGAATCCCTGCGAAAAATGAAGCACATGATCGCCCAAGAAGTGAGAAGAAAAGGCCTTAAAAACAACATAAAGCTGGGTGCTGGCGGAATACGCGAAGTGGAGTTCATTGTGCAAGCACTGCAAATGATCCGTGGTGGCCGAGAACCAGATCTACAAACCCCATCGTTGTTAAACGCACTATGTGTTTTAGCAAGCCAAGAGGTGATCCCTGCAAGTGCGGCAGCGGCACTACAGACGCAATATTTATATTTACGTCGTGTCGAACAATATCTGCAAGCATTCAATGATGAGCAAACGCAAACCCTACCAGAGGATAGGCTCAATCAGTTGAGGTTGCAGACACTCTTTGGGTTTTCTGAGTACGATGAGTTAGTAAGCCACATAGAACAGGTGCAAAGAGAAATTCGTTACGAGTTTTCTCAAGTGATCGGTGAAGAAGCACACGACACGCAAAGTTTAAAAGCATGTTTTATTTCAGCTTGGGAATACCAAGATATTAGTTACCTTGATATGACGCTCAGTGAGGAATTGCAAAGTCGATGGCAAGAAACATTGACGGCGTTTTATGCAGATATTACTAAAAAACAAATTGGGGTACGTGGTCGAGATGTACTCGATAAATTGATGCCACTGGTATTAAGTGAAGTTACTCCACTCAAAGCACCAGAAGTTTTGCAGCGTGTTTTTGATATCATAGCAAAAGTCGCTTCTCGCACTGCATACCTTGAACTTCTTTACGAGAATTTAGGTGCCTTAAAGCAGCTGATCAAACTGTGCTCCCACAGTGTGTGGATCGCACAACAAATTGCAAGATATCCGATTTTATTAGATGAGTTGATTGATCCAGCTGTACTGTATCGACCACTACCGCTCAACGCTTATTACAATGAGATACAACAGTACTTTTTACGCATAGATCCTGAAGACTTAGAGCTGCAAATGGAGGCGCTTCGTCAGTTCAAACAAACTCAGCAGCTACGCATTGCGGCAGCTGATGCGACTGGTGTATTAGATATCATGAAAGTAAGCGATCATTTAACTGCGTTGGCAGAGTCAATCGTGGCTAAAGCCGTTGATATTGCTTGGGGGCAAATGATATCTAGGTATGGTGCGCCGCAGGGAACGTCCAATGAAGCTAAAGGGTTTGCAGTTATTGCGTATGGAAAAGCGGGTGGATTCGAGTTGGGTTATGACTCGGATTTAGATCTTGTCTTTGTACATAACAGTGATGGACAGAGCAAAACAGTAGGTGAAAGGTCTATTTCGTCTAGGCAGTTTTATCTCAAGCTCGCCCAACGGTTAATGCATTTGTTCAATACTCGGACGCTGTCAGGTATTTTGTATGAATTGGATACGCGTCTCAGGCCCGAGGGAAATTCAGGTTTGTTGGCAATCAACATCGAAAGTTATTATCAATATTTGCAACAGCAAGCGTGGACATGGGAGCACCAAGCATTGGTAAGAGCCAGAATGATTGTCGGCGAAGAGGTGCTTGTAAAACGCTTTCATACAATCCGCCACGACATTTTATGCCAAAAGCGATCAACCAATGAATTGAAAGATGATATTGTCAAAATGCGAGAAAAAATGCGTCAGCATTTATCTAAAGACTCGACGTCAGAGTTTGATTTGAAGCAGGGAGCTGGTGGTATGACTGATATCGAGTTTTTAGCCCAGTATCTGGTACTGGCTTGTGCGTTTGACTATCCGGCACTAACGCGTTATTCGGACAATATCCGTATTTTTGAGCTTGCGAGTAAAGAGTCTGTCATCAGTACACAGTCACAAAGTACCTTGACTCAAGCTTATTGCCAACTGAGAGAGCACTACCACCTAAATAGCTTAAATGGAAAGGGTAAAACTGTGAATGCCAAGTTATTGGCAGAGCAAAGTGACGACGTTAGGGAAATCTGGCAGGCCTACTTCGAGTAGGCCTATTAGGACGTGCTTAATTAGTGAGACGTCGACAGTTTTCACGGACAAAGGTAGAAGGATTTTCAGTTATTACGGCGGCGCGTTGGCGGTGACAAAAGAAGGTGTATACTTCAAATTCAAAGTCATCGTTAATCGCACGGCCAACCTGATAAAGTGCACTGACAAAGTCGGAGTCGACGCGAAAGTTTTGTTTGACCACGTAGTCTTTGCTTAAGTACCAGAACAACTCAATGTCTTCTTGTTTAGCGTAATTGGTCAGCACACTTTTTAGGGTGTTTCCCATTTCAAAGCGTCTTGGTTGACTTTCACCCGTCCACCGTTGGTGTGTTGGTTTAACCACAAGTTCGCGTTGTGCTAAGGCATCATCCAGCGGGAAAGTTGGCTTGCCGATTTCCATAACAAACTTTTCTCGTTCGGTATCGCGCTCATTGACACGATTTCTAAAGTTTGCATAAAACTGAGAAAGACCTTGAGCTGCCGCATTTGTTGTTTCTTTGAACTCCATCTTAGGAATATTACCATACAAGAAGTAATAGGCTGCCCACACCAGAAGCACACCCAAAGACAGGTGTCTGGTCCAAAACCACATTGCCGATAATCGTTTTTTATTTTTTCTAGCCATTTTTTTTACGATGTCAGTTAATTTAACTACGAATAATGTGAAGGTGCGTTTTCATCCGGCCTTGTTTTAAAACGCCTATGAAGCCACATATACTGCTCAGGCGCATGCATAATTGAGTCCTCCATACGTTTGTTTACGCGGGTGACATCATGGTTTTCGTTGTCACTGGGGAACTCTGTCATCGCTGGTTCAATGGTAATATGATATTTACCTTGTTTGTCACGCACACCTACTAAACTTAATGTCTCACACTTTTCACTTGATGCAAATAATAAAGTGCCAGTAGTGGTTGCTGCGTCAGGAACGGCAAAAAACGGCGCAAATTCGCAGCGTTTTCTACCATAATCTTGGTCTGGTAAGTAGTAACACACTTTTTTATTGTGTAAGGCTTTTAATAGCCCTTTAACATCACGCTTGCCGATTAGAAATTCATTGGAACGTAAACGACCTTTGGTCATGAAATATTCCATTAGTGGGTTATTATGAGGGCGATAAAACCCAATTCCCTGAGTATGAGTACCAAGTACCCGCCCCAACATTTCTAGGTGCAACATGTGAGGAACTAGCAGCAATACACCTCGACCATTTTGACGAGCGGTCTCAAAGTGCTCTACACCTTTTATGGAGCCAATGGCGCGCTTAACTCGCCATTCTGGCCACCACCAAGCCATCCCGGTTTCAAAAGTTGCAATGCCAGTGTTTTCCATATTCTGTAGCACCATTGCATTGCGCTGTTGTTCATCCATTTCAGGAAAGCATAGCTTTAAATTAACTTCGGCAATCTTGCGGCGTTTCTTTAAAAAGCGGTGAACTATTCTGCCCAGCAACCTACCTAGCATTAACTGCATACTTTGCGGTAACCAAGATAAAGAATATAAAACGATAACACCTAACCAAGTTAACCAGAACTTAGGCGCCAAAAATTGCAGTTGAAATTTGGGATTGTGAACCAAGTGAGATGCTCTCGTACAGCTATAAAGGAGCGTAGTTTATCTAGAACGACTTAGATGCTCAAGTGGCGGTGCGTTTTGATGCAATAATATCAGACCAGCGAAGTAGTGCTGGTCTGAAAAGTATGATTTAGCGAGTGGCTTGAAGGCCTTTATTGATTGCTTCTAGATCAGCTCGGCTTAATTCACCTGCCGCTTGTTTCAGTTGCAACGTAGAATTGATGTACTGATAGCGCAAGTCGGCTAAGTTTCTTTTCGCGCTGTACAAGTTACGCGTACTAACTAGCACGTCAACAATAGTACGAGTACCAACTTCAAAGCCAGCTTCAGTCGCCTGTAGTGCACTTTCTGCAGAGACAACTGCTTGCTCAAGTGCACGGTAAGTTGCCACATTTGACATGACTTGATTATATGACGTAATGACTGAGCGTGTGACGTTACGCATTGATGCTTCAAGGTCTTCGCTTGCAGCTACGTAAAGTGCTCTAGCTTGGTCAGTTGCAGCTACAGTGCGGCCACCAGAGTAAATTGGGATGTTTAAGTTTAAACCAATTGTGGTTGTATCACCGCGTGGTGCAAGTTCTCTGCCGTCGCTATTGACAAGTGAATCTTCATGAGTCGCTCGAAGCGATAGCGTAGGGTAGTGTCCTGCTTTTGCTTGGTCAATTTGGTCTTGAGCAATTTCAAGCGCAGACTGTGCAACTTGTAGAGCTAGGTTCTTCTCTTTGGCAATATCAATAAAACCACCAACCTCTTTATTAGGCTTAACCGTTGAAAACGTTTCAGTATTCAGCGTATTGAGTTTTGAGTGGTATTTACCAGTGATAGTACGCAGAGTTTCACGTGCTGTTTCAACGTCGTTTTGAGCAACAATTTCGTTCGCTACTGAGCGGTCAAACTGTGCTTGCGCTTCGTGTACGTCAGTAATTGCAGTTAGACCTACTTCATAACGCTGTTTTGTCTGTTCAAGTTGGCGCTCGATTGCACGTTTTTCTGCTTGTACAAATTCAAGGTTATCCAATTGACTCAAAACATTAAAGTAGCCTTCAGCAATACGAACGATTAAGTTTTGTTTTTCTTGTTCATACTGTGTTAGAGACTGCATTGCACGCTTTTCTGCAATGGACAAGCTTTCCCAAATACTCATGTTAAAGATTGTTTGGTTTAGTGTCAGTGTACGTGTGAAAGAGTCTCTATAGCTATCAGCTAATTGATAACCTGTTTCATCAGTCTGAAAAGCTGGTGCACCCGTAGAGTCTGAGTCAGCGTAGCTAAATGTTAAACCGAGAGACGGTAGTAATTCGCCGAGCGCGCTGTCTTGTGCATATTTTTGAGCATCGGCACTTGCCTTAGCACGCAAAACAGTGGGATCATTAGCTGTTGCAATATCATATACTTGCAGTAAGTCTTCTGCGTGAGAGCTATTACTTGACAAAGCACACGTCAAGCCAACCAGCATAGATAGAATGGTTTTTTTCATTATTTGTGCAGTCCTTAGACAATTTTGATGTCAGCATGTTACCTTGTTTTAAAACAAAATCCCAATGGCTAGCTAGAGATAAAACAAAACAAGTGTAACAGAATATAAAACTTAGTGAGTTCACACACTAAGAGGGTTCACGTTAGTTAAAAGCAATATGGGGATAAAATAACCTAGATTAAACCCCGTTTAATGAATGTAGGATGAAATATGAAAGAAATTAACCAGTTCGAGCGCCGCCATGTGATGCTAAAAACGTCCCCAAATAAGGTGCTTTACAATGGTTTCTTCAAAATCGAGGAGTATATCTTTGAGCATGCATTATTTGCCGGTGGGGTCAGTGAACCGATCCGTAGAGAAATTTTAGAGCGTGGTCATGCTGTGGCGGTACTTCCTTTTGATCCTGTGACAGAGCAAATTCTACTTATTGAACAGATCCGCATTGGTGCGCTTGCGACTAAAGAATCCCCTTGGTTGCTAGAGTGTATTGCCGGTATGGCTGAAGGCTGTGAGGATTTAGAAGCGGTTGCAAGAAAAGAAGCCCAAGAAGAAGCGGGGCTTGAGCTAACTAATCTACATTATATGTGTTCCTACCTTTCGAGTCCTGGAGGCACGACAGAGCGACTTTACTTATATCTTGCGGAAGTTGATTTGAGCGATTATCAGGGGGGAACTTTTGGTTTACCAGAGGAAGGTGAAGATATCAAAACGCATGTTATGCCGTTTTCTGAAGCTATGCAAAGATTAGAATCTGAGGAAATAGATAACGCTGCGACAGTGATTAGTCTACAATGGTTAGCGCTAAATAAATCGAAACTTTCTTTTAAGCTGTAAACAGGAATCATTTTGTCTGACTTGATGCATCATACTAAGCACGGTGGCAAAGACAGCATACGGGGGTATGTACAGTCTTTACCTAAATACATCACGTTGTGTGAGCGTAATTATTTGCGCGCACTTAAAGTGTTGCCTGAAGAGGAAGTAGGTGCCCGTCGTCAGATAAAAATCGGGACAATGGATTTCTTCATCTTAATTGAAAGCGTTGAGAAGTACACAACCGACATAAAAATAACTCAGCAACATAGCTTGAGTAGTCACTTAGGTCAGTTTGAATTGGCGGTGAGGCTATATCATGACGCTAAAGTGGCTGAGGTCATCCAGCACAATTACCATCAACGTGTTAAGCCATCTTATGGTTACCCGAACCCAAGTATGCACCACAAAGACGAAAAGTATCAGCTCAACGCTTTTTTAGGTGATTGGCTATCCGCTTGCGTAGAAAGTGGTCGAGTGCCGTTAAATTGGGATGTAAATAATGGCTTGGTTTAAAGACATCTATCTATTTAATCAAGCGCAATTAAAGTTAGCCCACATTACCGATACCCATCTGTTTGAAAACACAAATGGAGAGTATTTTACCGTGAACACGGCGGCTCATTTTAAACGTGTTTTGGCAAGCTTAGCGCAAGCAAATTTGGATGCAGTTGTGTTCGGTGGGGACCTGACTCAGGACCATACATTTGCTTCTTACGAGTTGTTTGCAACCTTGGTTGCTGAATCAGCTTTGAGTTGCCCGATATTTTGGCTGCCGGGAAACCACGATGACTTGGATTACTTACATGAAATAAGCCAGGGCCAAATCGTAGCCGCAAAAAGAATTCAATTTGAGCATGGGCAAATACTTTTACTCAATAGTAAAGGCCCAACGCCTGCTGGTTGGGTTGCTAAGGAGCACCTGCAAGAAATCGAAGCGCATTGCAGTGAACCCAGCATCGTGTTTTGCCACCATAATCCGTTACCGATAGAAGGGTATCTGGACAAACATATGCTTGAGAACGGTCCTCAAGTGCTTAATTGTTTAGTCAATTCGCAATGTGTAATGGCGCTTTTTCACGGCCATGTGCACCATGACTATGAATTTAGCTTTAGAGGTTTAAGCGTCTATGCAACACCCGCCACGTCCATTCAATTCAAAAAACAGACTCAAGCTTGGCAACAAGAGAATTTGGGTGCTGGGTATCGTTTGATTAATTGGACCGAAGCTGCGCTGAATACAGAGGTGAAATGGCTGACAAAGTAATTTATGTCCATGGGTTTAATAGTTCAGAGCAGTCATATAAAGCACAGCAACTCGGCACGTACTTCAAAGACCGTTGTGAATACGTTGTTCCTCGGTTACATTATGATCCGCGTATTGCCATGCTTCAGCTTGAGCAAGCTGTAGATGAGCGTTGTGTTTTGGTTGGCAGCTCTTTAGGTGGATTTTACGCGACATGCTTGTCTCAACAGTTTAATTTGCGTGCGGTTGTGATCAATCCAGCGGTACGACCAGACAAATTGCTATGGGATTACTTGGGTCCCCAGTATAATCCCTATCAAGATCTGAATTATGAACTTACAATAGAACATATGACGGCGTTGCGGCGTATGCATATTGAAAAGCTATCTAAGCCAAGCAACCTTTTGTTATTACAACAAACAGCAGATGAGGTACTGCCTTATCAAGATGCTGTGAATTATTATCGAGACTGCCCGTCAATCATTGAGTTTGGCGGTGATCACAGTTTCATTGGCTTTGAAAGGCACTTTAATCGCCTTGCCAACTTTCTTAAAATTAAATAAAACAGTTAGAACTAAAAATTAGTCAGTAGCATTTATGAGTCAGCAAAATTATAACGCAGAAGCCATTGAGGTGTTGAATGGCTTAGAGCCGGTGAAACGCCGTCCTGGGATGTACACAGACACCACCCGGCCCAACCACTTAGGTCAAGAGGTTATTGATAACAGTGTGGATGAAGCGCTAGCTGGGCATGCGAGTAAGATCGACGTTATTTTGCATGAAGACAACTCATTGCAAGTGATTGATGATGGTCGAGGCATGCCAGTGGATGTTCACCCTGAAGAGGGGATCCCTGGTGTCGAATTGATCCTGACTAAGCTGCACGCAGGTGGTAAATTTTCAAATAAAAATTACCAGTTTTCGGGCGGTTTGCATGGTGTCGGTATTTCAGTGGTAAACGCGTTATCTACACGAGTAGAAGTAACGGTTAAGCGCGATGCTCAGCAATATGAAATAGCCTTTGAAAACGGTGATAAAGTACAAGACTTGGAAGTAACGGGCAGTGTTGGCAAACGCAATACCGGAACGTCTGTTCAGTTTTGGCCTGATGCAAGCTATTTCGACTCAGCTAACTTTTCACTGACTAAGCTCAATCATTTGCTCAAAGCTAAGGCTGTACTTTGCCCTGGCTTGCGCATTCGCTTTATTAACAAGCAAACCAAAGAAACCCAAGAGTGGCACTACGAATCTGGCCTAGAAGATTATCTAAGTGACAGTGCTAAGGATTTGGAAGTTCTCCCTAAATCACCTTTTACCGGGAGCTTTAGTGGTTCAACGGAAGGGGTCGACTGGGCTTTGCACTGGCTGCCTGAAGGTGGCGAGTCGATTGCTGAAAGTTATGTAAACTTGATCCCAACAGCACAAGGCGGCACCCATGTAAACGGTTTAAGGCAAGGTCTACTTGAGGCGATGCGCGAGTTTTGCGAATTCCGCAACTTATTGCCAAGAGGCGTGAAGCTTACGCCTGATGATGTTTGGGATAAATGTAGCTATGTTTTATCTGTAAAAATGCAAGACCCACAATTTGCTGGTCAAACCAAAGAGAAATTATCATCACGCTCTTGTGCAACGTTTGTCTCTGGCATCGTGAAAGATGCGTTTAGTTTATGGTTAAACGAACATACAGAGACTGCCGAGTTGTTGGCTGAGCTTTGTATCAGCAATGCACAAAAACGACTCCGAGCAGCAAAAAAAGTGGTGCGCAAGAAAGTCACCAGTGGCCCGGCCTTGCCTGGAAAATTAACAGATTGCTCGGGCAGTGAAACAGAGCGTTCTGAGATATTCCTTGTTGAGGGTGACTCAGCGGGCGGCTCTGCTAAGCAGGCTCGAGATCGCGAGTTTCAAGCGATCATGCCGCTACGTGGTAAAATTTTGAATACATGGGAAGTGGACTCTGGGCAGATCCTTGCGTCACAAGAAGTGCATGATATCTCAGTGGCACTAGGTATAGACCCAGATTCAAGCGATTTATCGACACTGCGATACGGAAAAGTGTGTATTCTTGCGGATGCTGATTCTGATGGTCTTCACATCGCGACGTTATTGTGTGCTTTGTTTGTAAAACATTTCCCCACGTTAGTTAAAGCTGGTCATGTTTATGTTGCTATGCCGCCACTATTTAGGATTGATGTCGGTAAAGAAGTTTTTTATGCCCTTGATGAAGACGAAAAGCGTGGCATTTTGGATCGGATAGAAGCTGAGAAAAAGCGCGGAAAAGTTAATGTACAGCGTTTCAAAGGGTTAGGCGAAATGAACCCAATGCAGTTACGGGAAACGACAATGGACCCTAATACACGACGTTTAGTACAGCTAACATTGGATGAGCAAGAGCAAACACTAGAGATGATGGACATGCTGTTAGCGAAAAAACGTTCTGGTGATAGAAAGGCTTGGTTAGAGCAACATGGCGATAAAGCCGAGGTATAACAAGAAGTAAGGTGTGTCATGACTGATCCACAGGCCCTCTCTTTACAGGGCATAGAACAATTACCAATGGGGCGCTTTACCGAAGACGCCTACTTAAATTATTCCATGTATGTGATCATGGATAGGGCCTTGCCACATATTGGTGATGGCTTAAAGCCTGTCCAGCGACGCATTGTCTATGCAATGAGTGAGCTGGGTTTATCTGCGGCCGCAAAATATAAAAAATCAGCCCGTACGGTCGGTGATGTATTAGGTAAATATCACCCGCACGGTGACAGCGCTTGTTATGAAGCGATGGTACTAATGGCACAGCCATTTTCTTATCGTTACCCCTTGGTTGATGGACAGGGTAACTGGGGTGCTGCGGATGATCCCAAATCGTTTGCTGCAATGCGTTATACCGAAGCGCGCTTATCTAAATTTTCAGAAGTACTTTTAAAAGAGCTTGGCCAAGGCACGGTTGATTGGGTTCCAAACTTTGACGGTACCATGAAAGAGCCTGAGGTTCTGCCTGCGCGCCTGCCACACATTCTACTCAATGGTGTTACCGGTATCGCAGTCGGTATGGCGACCGATATTCCACCACATAATGTCAACGAATTGGCCTCTGCATGTTGTATGCTGTTGGATAAGCCGAAAACGACGTTAGAGGAGTTACTCGAAGTCGTTCAAGCACCAGACTACCCAACAGAAGCTGAGATCATCACGCCTAAAGATGATATCCGCAAGATTTACACAACCGGTCGCGGCTCGATTAAGATGCGTGCGGTGTTTCATGAAGAGCAAGGTGAAATTGTTATCACAGCTTTGCCGCACCAAACATCGGGTGCCAAAGTGTTAGAGCAAATCGCTGCGCAAATGACCGCGAAAAAACTGCCAATGGTTGCGGATCTGCGCGATGAATCAGACCATGAAAACCCAACTCGCATTGTGGTCGTTCCGCGTTCCAATCGAGTTAAATCAGAACCGTTAATGGCACACTTGTTTGCTACCACAGATCTTGAGAAAAATTACCGGGTTAATCTCAATATGATCGGACTTGATGGTCGTCCTCAGGTTAAAGATCTACAGCAGATTTTGTCTGAATGGCTGATTTTCCGCCGTGAAACGGTACGTAGACGGTTGCAGTATCGATTAGATAAGGTGTTGGCACGTTTACATATTCTAGAAGGTTTGATGATAGCCTTTTTGAATATCGATGAAGTGATAGAAATTATCAGAAATGAAGATGATCCAAAAGCTGAGTTAATCAAGCGATTTGGTTTATCCGAAACTCAAGCCGAAGCCATTTTAGATCTGAAACTTCGTCATCTTGCCAAGTTGGAAGAGATGAAGATCCGTGGTGAGCAGGACGAATTAAGCAAAGAGCGTGACAAGCTTGAACTGACTCTTGGCTCAGAACGTCGTATGTCGACTTTGATGAAAAAAGAGATTCAAGAAGCGGCGGAACTTTATGGTGATGAAAGACGTTCTCCGGTGATTGAACGCCAAGAAGCTAAAGCGCTCAGTGAAAAAGATTTGATCCCATCTGAGGCTGTGACGGTGGTGTTATCCGAAAAAGGATGGGCACGCTTTGCCAAAGGCCATGAGATTGATGCGGAGGGTCTGAATTACCGCTCGGGAGATGAATATAAAGCATCAGCCAAAGGGAAAAGTAATCAGCCTGCGGTTTTCCTTGATAGCTCTGGCCGAGCATTTGCCACAGACGCACATAGTTTGCCTTCAGCTAGAAGCCAGGGTGAGCCGATGACAGGCCGCTTTAACCTTGCAGCAGGTGTGAACTTTGAGCACGTGGTGATGGGAGAAGAGCAAGAGTTATATCTGATGGCAACGGATGCAGGTTACGGGTTTATCGCGGAATTTAACGACTTAGTTAGTAAGAACAAAAATGGTAAAGCACTCGTAAGCATTCCTAAAGGGGCGGAGTTAATCGCGCCTATTTCGGTGAACGATGTAGCGACAGATCGCTGTATGGCTATTTCCAATGAAGGACGTATGCTGTTATTCCCACTCAGGGATTTACCGAAACTTGCTAAGGGTAAAGGGAACAAGATTATTTCTATTCCAAGTGCGAAAGTGCAATCTAGAGAAGAGTTTGTCAAAGTACTGGCTGTTGTGCCTGAAGGGAGAGCGGTGACGCTCTATGCAGGCAAGCGTAAGTTAACTTTGAAGAGCGCAGATCTGGAGCATTATTCTGGTGAGCGAGGCAGGCGTGGTAATAAGTTACCGAGAGGTCTGCAACGTGTTGATAACTTTGAAATTGAATTAATCGAACAAGACGATATTGAAGTCGATATTCAAGAGTAGCCCCCAACTGGTGAGCGGGCAAGCCCCGCTTACCAGCTAGTCCTTTGTGTAATTCTTTACTGTATTCTTCATTAAGTGATCTTTTTTCTGTCATTATGCAGTAAAAAACCCTGATGTACCGCAAGCAATTTCTATCCGACTCAGCTAGAATACACGGTTATAAGTTATTCTTGTTCAGAGTGACACCTAGCGAGGTGGCACTCGCACTGACAATACGGGGTTTATATGTCTGATAAGTGCTATATCACAGCGCAACAGCTTTTAGAGGATTCATTCCGTCTGGCTGCTCAAGTTTATGAAGATGGGTTTCGTCCAGATTTTATCATCGGTATTTGGCGAGGTGGTGCGCCAATCGGCATTGCTGTGCAAGAGTACTATGACTACAAGGGCATAGAGACGGATCATATCGCAGTGCGTACGTCGTCTTATTATGGCATCGGTAAACAATCGAAAGAAATTAAGGTGCACGGCCTTCACTACATCATTGAAAATGCGAACGCAGGTGATTCATTGTTGATTGTCGATGACGTGTTTGATTCAGGCCGTAGTATTTACGCATTAAGGGAGAAGCTAGAAGAGTTAATGCGTCTTAATCTACCAAAAGACATTCGTGTTGCCTGTCCTTATTACAAGCCAACCAACAAAAAAGTGCCAATGACACCAGATTACTACATCCATGAGTCTGATGAGTGGTTGGTATTCCCGCATGAATTATCCGGGCTTACGCCGGATGAATTGATTGCAGGTAAATCAGATCTGGCAAATATCAAAGAACTATTTGCAAAGTAACTGTTGCTAGTAATTTATAAGCCGCCGAAAGCTTGGTTTTCGGCGGCTTTTTTATGGCCGCGATTCAGCGCTTTTGTTACACTCCGCACATTGTGATTTATGCATTTTTTGTATGACAGACTATCAATCAATTCTAGAACGCACTGTGCAACATGTTCAGCCGATATTACACCATGGCAAAGTAGCGGATTACATTCCAGCGTTAGCTGAACAGCAATTAGGTCAGTTCGCGATAGCAATTCAAACGCAAACGGGTGAGACATACGGTGCGGGCGCTTGTGATGCCAAATTTACCGTGCAGTCAGTATCAAAAGTAATGACTTTGACCTTAGCATTGCAACGCTATGGCGATGATTTGTGGCAACGAGTAGGGAAAGAGCCCTCAGGCACTGCTTTCAATTCATTGACTCAGTTAGAGTTTGAAAATGGCATACCGAGAAACCCTTTTATCAATGCGGGTGCAATTGTTACTTGTGACGCCCTATACTCGCGTCTGAGTGCGCCAATCCATACCATGCTAGAAAGTTATCGATTGCAAACTGGAAACCCTAAACTGGGTGTAAATAAAGTTGTTGCGCAGTCCGAGTATGAACACCGTTATCGAAATGCGGCGATGGCGTATTTAATGAAATCTTTTGGCAATTTTAATAACGAAGTCGAAGAGGTGTTGTGGTCATATTTTAACTTTTGCGCAATTGAGCTGAATGTGTCGGAATTGGCAAAGTGTTTCTCCTACCTATCGAATGGTGGTGTATGTACACAAAGCCAGCAACAAGTATTACCCGCAAAGCAAATCAAGCAACTTAACTCCCTGTTATTTACCAGTGGTTTGTATGATGCTGCTGGCGACTTTGGATATCGTGTTGGGATGCCTGGTAAATCCGGTGTGTCAGGTGCAATTATTGCAGTTGTGCCGGGCCGGTTTACTATTGCAGTCTGGTCACCTGGGCTTGATAAAGTGGGCAATTCAGTGGCAGGTATTGCTGCGCTAGAGTTTCTTGCTGAAGAGCTCGGAACAGCGATTTTCTAGCGCGGCATATTGTGCGCACAAATAGTGTGCGCAAAACTATTTGTTTACTTGTCCCAGTAAGATTGCTCTAGTGAGTCTTCTCGTTCAGGCAAGCCCCTAGAAAGTCTAGGAGAGTGTTGGACCAATACTTCAAAGCTTGCGCGGTTTGCATATTTGCTGATCTGAGCAAGTGAAGAATAGGTAATTGCAGCTTGTTCGTGCTTAGCTGAGTTTGGCACATTTAAACGGTGGTATTCATTCGCTGAAAGATCATGCAGTACCGCGGCAAGTGCGCAATCACCAGCACCATTGGTATTTTTAATGGTGTCTGGGCCACCCATATACGGTGCTGTATGACTATATACTCGAACAGGGTTTTCACAGTGCGACTTACGCATTGCACGAGAAAACTCATAGCGATTAAACTCAGGGATAGCACCCGGAAGTAGCGGGTATTCGGTTTCGCGCTTCATACTATCGTCGACATAACCTGCCATATACAAGCCCGTTGGCCCAGCGGTGCAAATAACTAAGTCGACCCAGTCTAGTGCTTTACCTGCGGCCAATAAGGGATCATCAAAGCCTGTAATGGCTTCGCCTTCTTCTTCATTCATTGCAAGAATGTCGACGTGTTTCTCAACAAATTCGGCCCACCACTGCGGATCTTGCTCTATCAAGAACTTGGTGCCCAAAGTCAGGACTACTGGTACACCCGCCTTATTGGCATACTCCACCGCTTGCATGGTGGCTTGCGTCATTGTTTCGTCACCTTTAGTACGCATAAGGTAAGCGCTAATAACAAGAGCCGACGCATTTTCAATCAGTGATTGACTGATCGATTCTGGGCGCAAGTAGTTCATTAATCCTGCACTGATCGCAAAGGTTCTTTCTCCGCTGTCATCTATCAGTGTGAAGCAGCGGCCAATTGGGCCTGCGACGGGTTGAAGATGATCAAGATCGACGCGGCTTGATGTATTACATAAAAACTTATATGCATAACTACCGATTTCAATGCTTTCACTCATCACGCCCAATAAGACTGAACGATCATCAGCTAACACTGAATAGTTGTGCATGGTGTTGCCAATGGTGCCGCCAGCAAATTCGTAGTCAATCATGTCATCACGTTTCAAACGCTCATAGAGCGCATTGGTGACATCATTGTCTATGACTTGTGACATACCACGCTGGAGGTGGAATTCATCCAAAAAAGCTTGGTCAACTTTAGCTTCGATGTCGACAACAATTTGGTCGATGCCGCAAATATAATTGCGCTTCAAGCGATCTTCAGCATTTAAGTGGTTGATAAGTGGGTCCTTATCTTCCACCGGAAAATAATGCTTATGCCTACGGTGTCCCGGAAATTTCATGTTTTACCCGTGTGTTTTGAGCTCATTAAATAAAAAAAGCGGCGAATTATAGCCTAATTTTATGTGGGTGAGCCATGGTAATTTGGTAATTTTAGCAATAATTCTGTAACCAAGGGGTTTCTGTTTCGCAAGCTGGTATACTGAACCACATATTTACTTTGCTAATTTTAGTATGAATAACCAAGAACACGACGAATATTGGATGCGCCAAGCTCTCGCATATGCTGATAAAGCCGAAGCAGAAAACGAAATCCCTGTTGGTGCAGTGATTGTCCGAGATGGACAACTCATCGCTGCTGGCTGGAATCGCTCAATCGGCTGTCATGACCCATCAGCACATGCTGAAATGATGGCAATACGTGAAGCTGGTAAACAAGTGCAAAATTATCGTCTGGTAGATTGTACCTTGTATGTAACCCTTGAACCTTGCCCTATGTGTGCCGGATTGTTAGTACATAGCCGAGTAAAACGTGTCGTTTACGGTGCCTGTGATGCAAAAACAGGCGCAGCGGGGTCAATTATGAATTTATTGCAAGAACCACAATTAAACCATCAGCCAGAAGTGACATCCGGTGTATTGGGTGAACAGTGCAGCGAAAAGCTATCTAACTTTTTTAGACGAAGAAGAAAAGAGCACAAGGCAGCTAAAAAAGCGCGGAAATTGCAAGGGGATAGTGCGGCTCAAGATTGAGCCGTTTTTGCATCTGCGGCTAGCTGTAATAAAGAGTATATCCGGCGGCGCAGCAGTATTTTTTTATGAATGTTTTTAAGCATAACACGTCGACGATTTGGATTCGTATTTCGCGTGTTGCGTTTGAATTGATGAGTTCGACGTCTTCTTAACATCTGAACCTCCTTAGTGTGAGAGAAAAAACTTACGCGTGAAAGAAATACCTGCTTTATGTGACAGGCTTATGACAACGAGATTGGGATGCCGTTAAATGCCGGAACTGAAAGGGAGCGCTCTGTTTTCGTCCAACCAGACTAGAGCGTCAAAGTAGCGGCGTATATTATCGACATAATGTACAGCAACATCGCCACGCGCATATCCATATCTTGTGCTTCGATAGTAGCGCTTTTTAGTCAGTAGTGGTAGTCGTTTTTTAACATCAGCCCAACTATCGGGATCGCCACCTTGTTGTTTTGTCAGTTTTAATGCATCTCTAACATGCCCCATCCCTACGTTATACGCAGCCAAAGCTAACCAAGTTCTATCCGGTTCGGAGACACTTTCTGGTATCCGTGAAATTAAATTGGCGAGGTATATAGCGCCTCCTCGTATGTTTTGCTCTGGTCTGAGACGGTGTTTCACACCAACGCGTTTGGCTGTACTTTGCGTTAACATCATGATCCCGCGCACGCCCGTAGGTGACTTGGCTCGCGGGTTCCACATGGACTCTTGGTAGCTCAGAGCAGCAAGTAACCGCCAATCCAAATTTTGCGCCTGTGCATATTCGATAAACCAAGGTGCGTATTTTGGAAGTACTTCTTTACTGGCTTCTACAAATGCGACGGTATTTACATAATTAAACTGTTCTACATGGCCAAAATACTTTTCTTCTAAAGTCGCAAGTTGATTATTGGATTGTAAATTTGCAAAAAATGGCAATAGCAATGCGTACAGTGAGTCATCATTTTGTCTTTTCATCACCCAGGCAATTGGGTCAGATTTTGTCACAGAAAACGCAATACTCAGGTTGGGGTGGTATCGACGGAATAAAGCTAAGGAATGGGAGTCGACAATAGTGTAGTCGATATCGCCAGCTAAAATTCCTTGGAGTAACTCTTCTTGGTCGAGGGCCTGCGTGGTTTGCCATTGCAATTCGGGGTAGTCATTTTTGGCTGCTTGTAGCGAAAGTAAATGATGGCTATTAGCCAGCACTGTAACCGGGCCTGATAATTGACCATAGTGCCGCGGGCGTTTTTTACCCTGTTTATAGACTAGTTTTTGACTAATTTCGCGATAAAAAGGTCCAAAACGAAAAGCTTTAGTTCGCTTGGAATGATAGCTGATCCCAGAGGCTACGATGTCTAAATCACCTCGTTCAAGGTTTTCAAATAGCTTGTCTAGATTGAAAAAAGGAATAACCTTTAACTCGACACCAAGCTCCTTTGCAAACATACCTGCAAGCTCGTATTCAAATCCCTCTTCGTCAGTATGGCCTTGGTAGTAGGTTGCAGGTCCGACCAAGATCCCAACTCGCAATACATTGCTATTTTTTATTTGCTGTAGCTGACTTGGTGGAGCTTTGTCACAACCACTGAGTAACAGCAAGGCCATCAATAAACTTAGTACACTATGTAGCTTGTTCTCTATCATGCCTTTTCCACTAATGAGCCTGATTTATGTGTTAGTTTTTTCTTAAAAAACAGGGTGTTTACAATCAAGGTTTGAAGACGATTAATTCAAATTTTCGTTTTAAACTCTATGCTCTCAAGTATATATGTATTTGTGAAGTGGGTTTTTTTCGATAATTGACAATTTTGAGTTAAATCTGTGCGCCAATTCGACTATAATAGCGGCCCAAAATATCGTTCAATCCCTAACCCCGGATGAAATATCTATGTTAATCCTACGTGGTGCACCAGCACTTTCTGATTTTAAAGTCCAAAAGATCCTTAAAAGCTGCGCGGATGCAGAGTTACCTGTCACTGGCGTATATGCTGAATTTATGCATTTTGCTGATGTAACTGCTGAGCTCTCAGAGACAGAGTTAGACAAACTGAGCAAGCTTCTTAAGTATGGGCCTACCGCCGTCGAGCACAAGCCTGAGGGTGCACTTATTTTAGTGACGCCTCGCATTGGTACTATTTCTCCATGGGCTTCAAAAGCAACTGACATCGCAAACAACTGTGGTCTAGATAAAGTTCACCGTGTTGAGCGTGGTGTTGCATACTACGTTGAGGGCGAGCTAAGCGCTGAGCAGCTAGCTGATGTAGCTAAGTTACTTCATGATCGTATGACTGAGTCAGTTCACAGCAACCTTGAGGATGCAGGTCAGTTATTCCGCGTTGAAGAGCCTCGTCCAATGTCATCTGTAGACATTTTAGGTGGTGGCCGTGAAGCACTTGTTACTGCAAACGTAGAGCAAGGTTTTGCATTGGCAGACGACGAAATAGATTACCTAGTTGAAAACTTCCAAAAACTAGGCCGTAACCCGAACGACATCGAACTATTTATGTTTGCTCAGGCGAACTCAGAGCACTGTCGTCACAAGATTTTCAACGCCGATTGGACAATCGACGGTGAAGAGCAGCCTAAGTCGCTGTTCAAAATGATTAAGAACACATTCGAAACGCACCCAGAAAACGTACTGTCTGCTTATAAAGATAATGCAGCGGTAATGAAGGGTTCTAAAGCGGGTCGTTTCTTCCCAAATAAAGATGGTGAGTACAGCTACAATCAAGAAAACATTGAAATCTTGATGAAGGTTGAAACGCATAACCACCCAACTGCTATTGCACCATTCTCAGGCGCATCGACAGGGTCTGGTGGTGAAATTCGTGACGAGGGAGCTACAGGTCGTGGTTCTAAACCAAAAGCAGGTCTAGTTGGCTTTACTGTATCTAACCTTCGCATTCCTGGTTTTGAACAGCCGTGGGAAACTAACTTCGGCAAGCCAGGTCGTATTGTTGATGCACTAGACATCATGATCGATGGCCCACTAGGTGGCGCGGCGTTCAATAACGAATTTGGCCGTCCTAACCTACTTGGTTACTTCCGTACTTACGAAGAAAAAGTTAATAGCCACAACGGTGAAGAAGTACGTGGTTACCACAAGCCAATTATGCTTGCAGGTGGTCTGGGTAACATCCGTACTGAGCATGTACAAAAAGGTGAGATCCCAGTAGGTGCTAAGCTAGTTGCACTTGGCGGTCCTGCAATGAACATCGGTCTAGGTGGTGGTGCTGCATCATCAATGGCATCAGGTCAGTCAAACGAAGACTTAGATTTTGCTTCTGTACAGCGTGAAAACCCAGAGATGGAACGTCGTTGTCAGGAAGTTATCGACAAGTGTTGGCAGCTAGGTGACGAAAACCCAATCGCATTTATCCACGATGTGGGTGCGGGTGGTCTGTCAAATGCATTCCCTGAATTGGTAGACGACGGTGGTCGTGGTGGTAAATTCCAACTACGTAATATCCCGAATGATGAGCCGGGCATGGCACCACACGAGATCTGGTGTAACGAATCACAAGAACGTTATGTACTTGCAGTAGCGGCAGAAGATTTCGACCGTTTTGAAGAGATCTGTAAGCGTGAGCGCGCGCAATACGCCGTAATTGGTGAGGCAACAGAAGAGCGTCACTTAACCGTTGCGGATAGCCACTTTGATAACAACCCAGTAGATCTTCCACTTGAAGTACTACTTGGCAAAGCTCCTAAGATGCACCGTGACGTTGAGTCAAAGAAAGTATCTGGTGAAGCACTTAACACTGATAGCATCGACGTACTCGATGCCGCTAAGCGTTTACTTCGTCTACCGACAATCGCTGAGAAAACATTCCTTATCACTATCGGTGACCGTACGGTTACAGGTTTGGTGGCACGTGATCAAATGGTTGGCCCTTGGCAGGTACCAGTGGCAAACTGTGCTGTAACCGCAGCGGCGTTTGACACTTACCACGGTGAAGCAATGTCAATGGGTGAGCGTACACCTGCGGCACTTCTAAACTATGGTGCTTCTGCACGTTTAGCAGTAGCAGAAGCGTTAACTAACATTGCTGGTGCAAACATTGGCGGTCTTGAAAACATCAAGCTATCTGCAAACTGGATGGCAGCAGCTGGTCACCCAGGTGAAGATGCAGGTCTTTACGAAGCGGTTAAAGCTGTCGGTGAAGAGTTATGTCCAGCACTTGGTCTAACTATCCCAGTTGGTAAAGACTCAATGTCAATGAAGACAACATGGCAAGACGACGGTGAAGACAAAGCGGTTACAGCGCCTCTTTCACTCGTTATCACTGCATTTGGCCGTGTAGAAGACATTCGTAAAACAGTAACGCCTCAGCTTCGTACTGACAAAGGTGACTCAAGCCTTATCTTAGTTGATTTAGGTGCTGGTCAAAACCGCATGGGTGCATCAAGCCTTGCACAGGTTTACAAGCAGCTTGGTGATAAGACACCTGACGTTGACAGCCCTGAGTTATTAAAAGGTTTCTACAACGCGATGCAAGCACTAGTGGCTGATGAGAAGTTACTTGCTTACCACGACCGTTCAGACGGTGGTTTATTCACAACTGTAGCTGAAATGGCATTTGCAGGTCGCACTGGTGTCACAGTAAACCTTGATAGCTTAACAGGGTCTGACATCGAAACACTTTATAACGAAGAACTGGGTGCAGTCATTCAGGTTCGCAATGACGACCTTGCAGCAGTTGAAGCTGTGTTAGCTGATAATGGCATTGCGGCTATCAGCCACACTATCGGTGCACTAAACACGGAAGACAAAGTTATCTTCAACCGTGGCGGTGAAACAGTACTTGCAAATACACGTACTGAACTACGTACTATCTGGGCTGAAACGACTTATAAGATGCAAGCACTTCGTGATAACCCTGAGTGTGCTAAGCAAGAATTTGACGCCAAGTTTGACGAAAAAGATCCAGGTCTAAATGTAAAACTAAGCTTCGACTTAAATGAAGACGTAGCAGCGCCTTATATCGCAACAGGTGCTAAGCCTAAGATGGCAATTCTACGTGAGCAAGGTGTTAACTCACACGTTGAAATGGCAGCCGCATTTAATCGTGCAGGTTTTGCAGCGGTAGACGTACACATGAGCGATATCCTTGAAGGTCGCCTAACGCTAGAAGAGTTCAAAGGTCTTGTAGCATGCGGTGGCTTCTCTTACGGTGACGTACTAGGTGCCGGTGAAGGTTGGGCTAAATCAATCCTATTCAACGACATGGCACGCGATCAGTTCCAAACATTCTTTGAGCGTCAAGACACATTCAGCTTGGGTGTATGTAACGGCTGTCAAATGTTATCGACGTTGAAAGAGCTTATCCCTGGCACTGAACATTGGCCACGTTTTGTAACTAACAAGTCAGAGCGTTTTGAAGCGCGTTTCAGCCTTGTTGAAGTACAACAAAGCCCGTCTGTATTCTTCCAAGGAATGGCTGGCTCTCGTATGCCAATCGCAGTATCTCACGGTGAAGGTCACGCTGAGTTTGCAAACGACGCAGCTGTTAAGGCGGCACTTGAGTCTGGCACAGTGGCGGTTCAATACGTTGATAACTTTGGTCAGCCTACAACGCAATACCCGAACAACCCGAATGGTTCACCAGAAGGTATTACAGGTATTACCTCAACGGATGGTCGTGCAACAGTCATGATGCCGCACCCAGAGCGTGTATTCCGTGCAGTCGCTAACTCTTGGCACCCAGATGAGTGGAAAGAAGACAGCCCGTGGATGCGTATGTTCCGTAATGCGAGAAAGAACATCGGCTAATACTTAGCTGAAAAGAAAAGGTCGCGTAAGCGGCCTTTTTTGTATCTGCAAGTTGAGGCCGACAAATATAGCGGTAATATTTTTGAACAGTGAAGCTCGCCCGAAGGGTGAAAGGCAGCATGCCTATAGTCATCGATGTTTCGCAGCATGTTTTACGTCAGCCTGCAATGACGATTACTGCGCAGCGCACCGGGCCGCAGCGTCAGGATGAATTAGCCTTCGCTGCATCAATTCATTTATTGAGAAGGGTCATTGCGGTGGTTTTTTTGTTGCTTATGAAAAGTGAACTATTTGCGGAAAACACTTCATTCTATGAATTTCTGAATTTATTAATAGCACTATTTAATTGAGATTTAAGTGTTTATACTATTTAATGTATAAATTAATTTATTAAGTATTTTGATATATTAATCTATATTGCATTGTAGCTATTTTATATGGTGTTTAGTTTTCTTAGGTGGTAAGCACTAGGTGTAATTTGTTGTTAAAAAGCAGAGGCTTCTGGCTTGTTTAATCACTGAAATGGAAATCCTTCACTAGAGTATAGATTGCTATAGTTTATTATTAATTTACTAAATATTTGTTAGGTGGTTGTGTGTCTAAGTTTTTTTGTTTGATTTTGCTGGCGTTTTCTTTTTCATCTTTCGCGAGCTTTGAAGAAAAGTATAATGGTGAAATTACGTCTGTTTATGTAAACAGTTCGTCTGAGGTATTAATCAAGGTGAAAGGTGTTTCAAGCTGGCTTAGCTTAGGTAAAACGGATAACTCGTATACTCAGAGTATGATGTCAGTTGCACTGTCAGGGAAAGTGTCTCAGTCTTCACAAATGTGGGTGCGCTGGGCAGAAGATCCGAATGGCTATTACCCTAAAGTTTTAATTATGAGTATCGGTCACTAAAAGGTGTTGACGACTAACTCCAGCGGGTAGTGCTACTGCAATTTAAAAATAGCGAATTACATTAGGTTGTATTGCCTGTGTGAGTTAGTCGAATTATCAAATAATCCTTCAATAAAATACTAGATCTACAGTTTTCCTATTCAAGTAGCTGCTACTTGAATGGTCATTCGTAAACACTTATAACGTACTTCAAAAACGACTTTGTCGATTTTACAACTTCTTACGCTCTACTACATTACATTAGGCTAAAGATGACTTAAACTAGTTGTTCAGATTGCAAAATAGTTAGGAACGAATGCGCCGTTTTTTGTTATATGCAGTGATAAGCTTTTGCCTGTTGCTAGCCACGCTTTTTATATTCCGATCGCCACTCAGTATTGCGGCTGCAAATTACTTTCTCACCCAACAGCAAGGCCGATTGAGTTGTTTGGAGTGGTCTCCTTCTGATGTCACTACAATTCACATTAGCAAGGTGTGTTTCTCTAATGAGCAAGCGGATGTACATGGGGAAAATATAACCATCACAACAAAGTCGATAGAAATAGCGTATGTAAAGGTAAAGCATAAGCCGATCGCATCGGGTTCTAACCCGGCAACTATGACACCGCTTTCATTGCCATTAATAGCAGATAGACCACTAGTCTCGATCGATAAGCTGAATGTTGAATCACCAGTATTGCGCCAACCTCTCTCCTTATCAATTCATGAATCTGAGCTTGATAGATTCTCTCTTAGCGGAGATATATTGGCACAGGTCATAGTGTATAGCGATAAAGTAAATTTGAATGCTGATCTTCAAAGCCAAGGGATTAAACCTTACTTGCCATCGCAATTAAAGGCGTTAGCAGGGCAACTATCGGCCACATTTGATGGTATACAAGCCGTTACATCGGTGAGCTTAGATGCAAGTATCTTAGATCGAACCCTAGACGAGTGTGATATTACAGCTAGGGTTGTAGGGGAGTTATCTGGTAGTTGGGATTTAAACGCGCAAAGTGGGGGCGCAGACTTATCATCACTCGATATTAAGCTTGATGCTCTCGCCTGTGACAAACTACAACGCTACCAGCAGAGTGCTTCTATAGACTTGCTAAGCACAAGTTGGCGTGTTGTGCTGCCTGAGCCGATCAATATAGCTTTCAATAGTGTAGAAATACCAGCGCTAACTCTTGAAGATAACAATGGCGCAACCGCCCTAAAATTGAAAAATCTATCGCTCGATGTTAGTGGTCAAATTGTGCAAACTGATATTCAGCTCAGCCATCAAAACCCACGGATTGGCTGGCTTGAACTTCAGTCAAAATTGGGTTTACAAAACAATACCTTATCTCTTGAGGGGGATTGGTTATTCAGCAGTGAAGAGGTACGTTTACCTCAAGACTTGAAGGTTCAAGACGTTGTTAGCCAAGGTGATTACGTGCTAAAAGGCGTCGTTGGTGAAATTATCAGTGTTGATTTAGCAACGCAATCATCTGTGGGTAAGGTAACTAACTCACAGGCGCAAGTGAACAATACAGAGCTGAATTTAACGACTCATGTCAACGTTGATATGAAACAGTTGGTAGACGGTATTGCACAAGCGCTGCAAGTAGACGTCTTAAACACACAGCTTAGTGCTGAGCGATATCAGGTTCAGGATGTATCTGGTAAACATGTTTTGCTAGAAAGTGCAGTGAGTTTTGATCAAGATAAGCAATTCAAGAGTCAGCTTGAGTTTCAAGTTGGTTCTTTTAAAAAAGCAGAGGTACGAGGCAAAGATGTCACCCATACCCTAACATTGCAAGGCGAATTTAAAGATAATAAAGTGAGCGCAGAGGTGGATGGAGAGACGCACCTAGGCTTAGTCGCGACTCCTCAGCTTTCTTTTAGGCATGTTGTTTTAACATCGGCAGGTATATTGGCAGAGCAGGCCTCTCTTGAGCATGTGTTACACCTAGATGATTTTGAAATGCTGATTAAGCAACAGGTTGATCAACAGTTACACCATTTGACAGTGAGGGTGCCTGAACAGAGCTTTTTGACATTGACGCCGATACTGACACAGTTTGAACCAAAGTTGCAGCTTAGTGAAGGTACGATCTCTGCGACTTTACAAGGTGATGTTAACCAACAAGCATTTTCGTTCAATGCAGTCCTCGAGGAAGGGGGGATTTTGTATGACTCACACTATTTGAGCGGCTTAAATATACCTGTTGCGGGGAAAGTTAACGCAGGAGCGATCGCATTCGAAGACTCTCAAATAGACATAAGAGAAGTCCGCTCTGGTGCTGTGTTAGAAAATTTCAGCGCTATTTTGTCTTCCTATGAGGGGGAGCCCATGCTGAGTAATATCAGCGCGAACATATTCGACGGCCAACTCTTTGCAAAGGGGATTAAACTTTCTAACCAAGATCAGAGCTTTCTAGTAGAGGCCAAGAATTGGGACCTTGCTGTGATCGCAAAAGCGGCTAAAAATGCAGGTGTAGAACTTAGTGGTCGCGTGCATGGTCATCTACCAGTGTCGGTAGTCGATGGGTTATTTGAAATTGACGGTGGCAAGCTCAATAACATTGATGTCGGGTTATTAAGTATTGAAAACAATGCGTCTGTTGAAGCGCTTAAAGCACAGCAACCGAGTTTGGAAACGGCATTTGGCATGCTGGAAAGGCTCAATATTGAAAAGCTATCAAGCGACGTGAATATGTCGTCAGATGGTTGGTTAGACTTAGCCGTGCAAATTACTGGTGTTAATGAGCAGCAGACAGAGCCTCAGCCAATTAACTTTAATTACACACATAAAGAAAATATTTTTCAGTTGTTTAGAGCGTTGCGCCTAAGCGATGAGATCACCAAAGAAGTAGAAAACGCATTAAACTAACAGGAGCAAGAAGGCATGAAATGGATGCTAACTTTGATGCTGGTTTTAGTCACCTCAGCCTGTACTCATAAAGTACAAGTTGAGACTAAAGAACCTATCACCATCAATTTAAATGTAAAAGTTGATCACGAAATCCGTGTGAAAGTAGACAAAGAGCTAGACGATTTGTTTAGTGATGACAGTGAATTATTCTAGGGAGCGAGAACATGAAAGCAAAACTAATTTTGACCACAATCGCAGCGGCATGTATGAGCTTTTCTGTGATGGCTTTATCAATTAATGAAGCTAAGTCACAAGGTATGGTTGGTGAAAACGCATCCGGATATTTAGGTGTTATTAAGGGCTCAGACGATGTGAAAAAACTTGTCGCGGATATCAACAAGAAGCGCAAAACCAAATATCAGCAGTTGGCCAAGAAAAATGGCATCAGTCTATCGCAGGTAGAAAAGCTTGCTGCGGAAAAAACCTACAAAAAAACGTCTGCAGGTCACTTTATTCAAGTGAAAGGAAAGTGGGTTAAAAAGTAAATATACCTGTTGGCTTGCAGCGTCAAGTTGCGCTGCAAGTCCGAATGAAACGGCTATTTATGATGTGAGCAGCTGGCGAGTAGCTGTTGCCAAAAAGCTTCACCTTTTCGCCTTGCTAGTCGAATGTTATTGTCTGGGATAGATTCAGGGTCATCATACTCTTCGAGAGCGGCAGCCATGCTACTTTCTCTGATCAAATGGAGGGTAGGGAAAGGGGCGCGGTTGGTGTAATTAGCCGGATCAGTTTCATCACTATCTGCAAAAACGTAGTCGGGGTGAAAGGTCGCAATTTGATATGTCCCTTCAAAACCTTGTGCGCAAAGCATAGCATTTGCTAAATCGACTAAATCTAAAAAATCCCCGAAATCAACGAAGCCCTCCGAAAAGCTAATTAATGTTGTTTCTCTTTTTGGGTTCTGATTTAGCTCAAAGCACTGCTCTAGCATGTCCATTACGGCGTCATCATGACTGACAGCACTACTGATATGATAGTAGATAGCGTTTTGCTCGACTTCTTTTCTGGCAAATGGACAAAAGTTATATTTTACAATGACCTTACTGACCCAGCTCTTCATCGTATTAATGATATGTTCACTCATTTACTGCTCCAACAGTGAATCGATAATATTGAGCGTGCGATTAATCGCGCCTTGATTTTTTGCCAAGCAGGCATGCGCATTCTGCCCCAGTTTGTGGGCTGCGTTTGAATCGCTTAATAGCGTATCTAATTGCGCTGCTAACTCGCTGTTATTTGAGCATATTTTAGCGCCGTGCATTGCTGTTAGTTGCGGGTAAATATGAGAAAAGTTGTAAGTGCTTGGACCGCTTAATACACCCACTGAGCTCGCTGCGGCTTCCAGAGGATTGTGACCTCCTCGTTCGATCAAGCTACCGCCGACAAAGGCTACATCTGCGCAGCCATATAAAAACTTAAGCTCGCCTAGGGTGTCCGCTAATAGCACTTCACTGGTATTTTCAAACGATTGACTGCGACGGCTAAATGTTAGGTTAGCGTCACGCAACAAGTTTGCAACCGCATTAAATTGCTCAGGGTGACGCGGTGCAATGATCAACAGCAATGAAGGCATTTTAGCCAATAAACTTTGATGTATTGCGATGATTTGCTCATTCTCGCCAGGGTGAGTTGACCCTGCAATCCATACCGGACGCTCGCCAAGCTGAGATTTGATGTTCTGCAATTTAGATATGTCATTTTCGCTAAGTTCGACATCAAACTTAATTGATCCGGTCGTGATAACTCGTTTTTCTTCTAACCCCAATGTAGTAAACCGCTCAGCATCCTCTTCGTTATGGCTTGCAAGTACATTAATATTTTTCATGATATTACGGCTTATCGCTGAGAATTTTTGATAGCCATGAAACGATTTCTCCGACAAGCGGGCATTGACCACTGCAACGGGGCAGCAATACTGATTGGCATAATGAAATAGGTTTGGCCATAGCTCAGTTTCTAATACGACGACTAGCTTAGGTTTTAAGCGTTTGATAAAACGACGCGTCGAAAACGCAAAATCAATTGGCAGATAACATGTGTAGACCGAATCTTTAAATTGTTTTAAAACTTCAGCTCGACCAGTTGGTGTGTTACACGTGATCACAAACGGATATGATGGATAGCGCGTTTGCATTTTTTTTATTAAGGGGGCGGCCGCGAGTACTTCACCTACAGATGCACAATGGACAACAATAGCTCCCTCGGGAATACTGGCATCTATCTGTCCGAACCTTTCGCAAAAATGGTGTCTATAGCCGGGGTTTTTCTTCCCTCTGATCTGATACAAGTAAATCGAAATGAGTGGTGCAAGTAGCAGCAGCATGGTGGAGTATATAAATCGAGTCATGGCATCAGGGTACAAATAAAAGGGCAGTTTAACGCGTTTGTAGTTGGATGAAAATTACTATAACAATTTTACACATATCTGGGCGTGCTCAAAAGCCCTTAATTTGCTAGTATGCTCGCCCCTGTTTGTATTTGAAAGAAATAAAATGTTGTCAATTTATAAAAAGTTGTTGTTTGCTGTTACTTTGATACTGTTTTTAAGCTCTTCTTTAGTGTACGCGACGCCGACTGCTTTCCTTCCTATCGGCAAAGATAAGATCTTGGAATATCAAGTAGATAAAATGTTTGCATTAACGGCGGTAACACCGATGAGCAAACCTTATCGTATTACTGAAATCAATAAGCATATTGTTAAACTTGGCAACATAGACCCAGCTTTGCAAGCCAGCATTCGAGCACGTATCGCTCCTTATTTACAACAGGATGGCATCACGCGTCGAGGTTTTAAATTACGAGCTGACTCGGGTGAGGAGCAAAAACTGGCAAATGATCGTGGAAATTACTCGGGTGAGTATGCTGAGTTGTCCTTGGATGGCATCTACCGAGGTAGCAAAAGCTCGTTAGTGCAATTGGGCGCAGAATATCGTGTAGAGTCAGGTAAATTAGTGCCATATAACACTTTTTACGCACTTGGTGGAGAAAATCTACAATTAAACTTAGGGTATAAAGAGCACTGGTTTTCGCCATTTAAGCACTCCGCAACCATATATTCTACCAATGCAAAAGCTCCTTTATCCGCTTCTTTGGGGTTAAATTCACCACTTCAAAACTGGTGGAATTTCGATTTTGAAATTTTCTATTCTGAGTTAGAACATGTTGAAGATGGCATTATGTATCAGAATACACTGCATGATGGCACTCCGCGTCTTGCGGGTACACAACTCAACTTTGAACCATTGCAGAATTGGAAAATTGGCATTAACCGTATCATGCAATTTGGTGGCGGCCCGAGAAAAGTTGATTTCAAAGATGTAGTTAAAGCCTATTTTGATCCTGCTGGAAACGATAACAGCGGTAAAACAGGTAGCCAAGACGCAGAGCTTGGAGATCAGTGGGCTAGCGTTACGACCGTATTTAAAACCAATTGGTGGACAACCGCTGAGTGGTATCTAGAACATGGTGGCGAAGATACTCGAGAGCACAAGAATTACTTGTTTGGTAATAATGTTACGAGCTTTGGTGTTCATTTTCCGAATATAACCAAAGATTTAGCCATCAGGTTTGAACATACGAATCTACATAGCCTTTGGTATGTAAATAAAATCTATGCAAAAACTGGTAATAGTATAGATAACTTTGTTATTGGACACTTTGCGGCAAACAACAGAACGTTTAATGATGGTGTACCCACGACCAATAATGTACTTGAGGTAACTTATACAGAAAGCCTAGACTCGATGTGGAATCTGAAGCTGACGAACGTAAAAAACAAAAGCGGTTACGTAAATGAGTTAGGTGGTGTGAGTGATACCTATGAAGATATGCGTGAAATAAAACTGTCAAACTCGAGAAAAATTGATGGCTATCAATTGGAAACAAGCCTGACTGTTGGAAAAGATGTATACGGAGAAAGCTACACTTGGCTTTCAGTCAATGTATACTGGTAAAACACGGGTAAGTATTAAGAACTAGCACCATATTTGGGCTTGTAATAAATTTAAGGTTCACTATGTCAGTCAATGAACAGATTGCGAATAGCTATTTAGATAGCTTGGAGCGCCATATGGCGCTATTTGCTAATATGGCAAATTACCATAAAGAATCAATTGAGCTTTTAAAAGCGTGTCAAAAAACGCTCGCCTCTGGTGGCAAGGTTATTTGGTTTGGTAACGGTGGAAGCGCGGCAGATGCGCAGCATTTAGCTGCCGAGTTTGTGGTTCGCTATAAATTAGAGCGTGGACCTTTGGCTTCAATTGCGTTAACAACAGATACGTCAATTTTAACCGCACATAGCAATGACTATCACTTTAACACTGTTTTTGAAAGGCAAGTTCAGGCTCTGTGCAAACCGGAAGATTTGGTGATCGGACTGACAACTTCAGGCACCAGCGAAAACATCAACTTAGCACTTACCGCAGCGAATGAAATAGGCGCTTATACGGTCGCATTAACAGGCCGAAAAGGCGGGGATGTAAAAGACATCGCTAAATTGCCAATCATCATCGATTTTGATGAAACCGCGCGTATTCAAGAGGCGCATATGTTTATAGGTCACTGGTTATGTGAAGCGGTCGACCTGTTAATCTCGGAGCAAAGCCTATGAAACTAGCTGCTTTACAAAACCTTCACAACGCCAGCATTCTCGTTGTGGGTGATGTGATGCTTGACCGTTACTGGCACGGTGATACTGGCAGGATCTCTCCTGAAGCGCCTGTTCCAGTTGTGAAAGTAAGTAGCCTAGAAGATAAAGCGGGTGGGGCAGCCAATGTTGCGAAGAATATTGCGCATTTAGATGGCAAAGTGGGGTTATTAGGGCTAATTGGTCAAGATGATAACGGGCACAAGCTACGCACTATTTTAGAAAACGATAACATTGAGTCTCAGCTCGTTGCTGTAGAGACTTTGCCAACGATAGCAAAAATGCGAGTTATAAGTCGGCATCAGCAAGTTGTCAGACTAGATATGGAAGAACAGTTTCTGTCAGAGCATAGTGCTTTATTGGTAGCTCAGTTAAAACAGGTTATCGATAATTATGATTTTGTTCTCTTTTCGGATTATAACAAAGGCGCTCTTGCAAATATCCAAGAGATGATTGAAATTGCCAAACGAGCAGGTAAAACGGTTTTAGTAGACCCTAAACTCAGTGATTTGTCAGTTTACCGAGGTGCTGATTTTATCACCCCTAACTTGAATGAATTTAAGTTAGCTGGTGGTGATGTTAGTTCTGAAACAACACTAACGGAGAGTGCCAGAAAGCTGATTTCTGAAGCCGGCATAGGTGCTATGCTACTCACGCGCTCTGAGCAGGGGATGTCGCTCATTTCTGAGAGTGAAAAACATGACTTTGCCGCGCAAGTTTTAGAGGTGAGTGATGTTACAGGCGCTGGTGACACTGTTATTGCGACCTTGACGGCTATGTTAGGCGCAGGGTTGAATGCCAAAGATGCGGTTGAGATGGCGAATTTAGCTGCGGGCATCGTAGTTGGAAAACTGGGTGCCGCAACGGTTTCACCAGAAGAGTTGAGTGCAAAACTGAGTCAATATCTCAAAGATACTGGTGAGCATTATCAAGCGCCATTTGAAGACGTGTTGCAACACATTTCTTTTGCTAAGCAAAATGGTGAAAAAATCGTGTTTACCAATGGGTGTTTTGATATTTTACATGCAGGGCATGTTCGCTACTTAGCACAAGCAAAAGCAATGGGAGACAAACTAGTCGTCGGGTTGAATAACGATGAATCAATATCACGTTTAAAAGGCCCAGATAGACCAATTAACCCACTCAACGAACGTGCTATGGTTATTTCAGCTTTGGCTTCTGTCGATTGGGTGATCCCATTTGGCAAAGAAGAAGAAGGCGATACTCCGGCCAATTTAATTGCAACAATTAGTCCGGACATCCTAGTTAAGGGTGGCGATTATAAAGTTGAGGAAATTGCTGGGGCTGAACATGTTTTAGCACAAGGGGGCCAGGTTGAGGTCCTGTCTTTTTTGGATGGTTGCTCAACCTCTAATGTGATTAAAAAAGCACGGCTCAGTAAAAGTTAACCGCTTAACTCGGTTTTATAGGCGTTGTGTAATATTTGCCAATGCCTTTTTTCAAAAAAGAAAGCCGGCCATTTGCTGGCTTCTTTTTTAAAAGAGCGCGCAAGTCTGTCTATGTTCGCCTGTTGCCAATTTGCTTCTTGTTCGCGAATATCGCCTTTATCAAAATCAATCAGGTGAACAACACCTTGTTTGTCAAAAAGAATGTTGTTGATATTGAGGTCATCGTGATATACCCCATTGTTGTGAAATTTAGCTATGGTACGTCCAATAGCTTGTAATTCGACATTGCTTGCCACACGTTGCCGAAGGATTTCGCATAGGCTTTTTGCGCCTGTAATGGCCTCTGTTAAAATATCAGCACGATAAATACCAAAGCGTATTTCTACATATGCAGCTATGGGGGCTGGTACTGGTAGATCTAATGCTTTGAGTTCAGTAAGTAATTTGAATTCTTTATATACGCGGGTGTTAGTTAGCCCAACAAACAGGTATTGATCGCTGAGCAGCCTGCCTATTAAACCGCCTCGCCAGTAGTGTTTGAGAACGCCGACTTGGCTTTCTTGATATTCTATAAACCATGCTGGTGCACGGCCTTGTTTGCTCGTAATAATGGCTTCTTTTTGACGCCAATATTCCACGTTAAACCAATTATGGGTAATCTTCATTGCACAGTCTTGAGGCTGTAAAATGTAGCTGTTATTGGTGTGTTCTATTTTAAGCATAATTGGTTTGCACTGGAATAAAGTGAGGCAAGTTTAGCGGCTTTTTCTCTTGAGTGAAATGCACAAGTGTTGCAAATCGAAGTGATTAATTTAAGATCGTGCGTTCATAAACAGATAAGGTGGGACTGAGTGTCTAAATCAATTGCTTCTATTTGTATACTAAGGTTATCGGCCATTGGTGACGTATGTCATGCTGTGGCGGCTGTTCAAGCTATTCAACGTGCACATCCACAAGCCAAGATCACTTGGGTGATCGGTAAAGTAGAGGCTATGTTACTGGCTGACTTACCCGGTGTTGAGTTTGTTGTGTTTGATAAAAAGCGTGGTAAAGCTGCATTTAAAGACCTCAAAGCGCAATTTAAGGGTACTAAGTTTGACGTGCTGTTACATATGCAAGTTGCATTTCGCGCCAACTTGGCGGCCTTATTTATTCCTGCCAAAGTAAAAATCGGCTTTGATAATGCGCGTGCTAAAGAGCTACATTCGCTGTTTGTCAATCAGCGAATAGCCAAACAAACTGAGCCTCATGTTCTCGAAGGCTTCCAGCAGTTTGCACAAACCATTGGTGCCAAGTTAGAAAGCCCTCGCTGGGAAATGCCATATACAGAAGACGATGAAATGCAAGCTCGCTCTCTTTTAAGTGGTTTGCAGCGTATTTTGGTTATTTCCCCAGCGGCAAGCAAAAAAGAGCGTAACTGGTTGCCTGAGCGCTATGCCGCATTGGCAGATTACGCCGCAGAGCTAGGTTTTGATATTGTACTAACCGGCGGTCCAACTGAGCTTGAACGGAATTTGAGTAGCTCAATTATAGAGCACGCCAAATGTAATATTCTGAATTTAGTTGGTCAAACGCAGCTAAAAACATTACTGTGCGTGCTTAAACAAGCGAAGCTTGTACTTGCGCCAGATACTGGGCCTGCGCACATGGCTGTAACGGTTGGTACGCCTGTGATTGGTTTATATGCCCATTCGAACCCTAAGCGCACTGGGCCGTATTTGTTTCAAGATTATGTCGTTGAGGTTTATCATAAAAATGTCCTCGCTCAAAAGGGCAAACCTGCTAACGAATTGCCTTGGGGAACTCGAATTAAGGGTGCGGAACTGATGACGCAAATTGGTGTCGATGAAGTTAAAGCGATGTTTGATAAAGTTGTTGAGCAAGAGAAATTATGAAGTCTAAAGCAGTATTTCTAGATAGGGATGGCGTTATTAATCACGATCATGCCTATGTACATGCCATCGAAGAGTTTGAATTTATCGACGGCGTATTTGATGCGTGTAAATATTTTTCAGACAATGGCTTTAAAATTGTCGTGGTCACAAACCAATCTGGTATCGGCCGTGGTTACTATGATGAAATGCAATTTCAAAAGTTAAGTGATTGGATGTGCCAACAGTTTTCATCACATGATATCAATATTTCGGGAGTTTACTTTTGCCCACATCATCCAAAAAAGGCGCTGTCGCAGTATTTATTGGACTGTGATTGCAGAAAGCCAAAGCCTGGTATGATATTACAAGCCATTGAAGAGCATAATATTGATCCAAAGCAGAGCATCATGGTTGGTGATAAAGTGTCAGATATGCAAGCAGCAGAAGCTGCTGGAGTGACAACAAAAATCTTAGTATGTTCTGGGCAAACTTTAAGCGATGAAGACAAGTCCCATGCTGATTTGGTATGTGGTTCTTTGGCTGAAGTGCCAGAGAAATTGGTGTAACGCCCAGTAAGCTTTACGCGAAGGTAAAACAAGATAATCACAATTCGTGCAATTAGCTTGCGAACCTTTTAAAATATACTCAAGTAATTTAACTCATTCATACAACAAGTGGGTAATTGGCTTGAGTATGACTTTTCATTTGGTGTGTATTCTTTTTATTGATTTACCCTGAGTTTTAGCGTCTAACGAGTCGAAGAAAGTGGTTTGTATTGTGGAATCACAACGCATTCTTCGAGTCCTTAAAGTCGTGTGTTCACCTCAGTAATCAAGTTAGGTATACACACTCCGTGCAACCAATGGAGACTCTACATGAGATCAGCGGCATTCTACAGCCAACTTCAACAACAAATAGAAGAAGTTAAAGCTGAAGGCTTATATAAAAAAGAACGTATTATCACATCACAACAGCAAGCTGAAATTGCTGTTTCAACGGGTGAAAGCGTAATTAACTTTTGTGCAAATAACTACCTAGGTTTAGCCAATCACCCAGATTTGATCGCTGCTGCACAACAAGGGTTGTCAGACCATGGCTTTGGTGTTGCATCTGTACGCTTTATTTGCGGTACACAGGATATTCATAAGACGCTAGAAGAAAAAATTAGCGAGTTTTTGAAAACTGAAGATACTATTCTTTACTCTTCATGTTTCGATGCGAATGCAGGTCTATTTGAAACTATTCTTGGGCCAGAAGATGCAATTATCTCTGACTCATTGAATCACGCCTCAATTATCGATGGTGTTCGTCTTTGTAAAGCAAAACGTTTCCGCTATGCAAACAATGATATGGCTGACTTAGAGAAGCAGCTGATCGCAGCCACTGAAGCGGGCGCAAAGACGAAGCTTATTGCTACAGACGGCGTTTTCTCAATGGACGGTGTGATCTGTAATTTAGCCGCGGTGTGTGATCTGGCAGACAAATATGATGCATTAGTGATGGTCGATGATTCTCACGCTGTCGGTTTTGTCGGTGAAAATGGTGCAGGTACACCAGAGTACTGTGGTGTAATGGATCGAGTAGATATTATTACTGGTACGCTTGGTAAAGCACTTGGTGGTGCTTCTGGTGGTTATACGTCAGGTAAAAAAGAGATCGTTGAATGGTTACGCCAACGTTCTCGTCCATACCTATTCTCAAACTCTTTGGCTCCTTCAATCGTGACAGCGTCGATTAAAGTATTAGACATGCTTAAAGATGGCAAAGCACTACGCGACCAACTTTGGGAAAATGCGGCGCATTTCCGTACTGAGATGGAAGCAGCAGGTTTTACGTGTGCAGGTAAAGATCACGCTATAATTCCTGTGATGTTAGGTGATGCAAAAATGGCTGCTGAAATGTCAGATCGATTGTTGGCAGAAGGCATCTATGTGATTGGCTTCTCATTCCCTGTAGTACCTAAAGGCCAAGCTCGTATTCGTACGCAAATCTCAGCAGCGCACACTAAAGAGCAGTTAGATAAGGCCATTGCTGCGTTTATCCGCATTGGTAAAGATTTAGGTGTGATTTAATTGCTAGGTGCGTTTGCACCTACTTTCTAACGAGTGAATATTATGAAAGCATTATCCAAGTTGAAAGCCGAGGAAGGGATCTGGATGACAGATGTGCCTAAACCTGAAATGGGGCACAATGACTTATTGATCAAGATCCGTAAAACCGCGATTTGTGGTACCGATGTCCATATTTATAAATGGGATGAGTGGTCACAAAACACAATTCCAACTCCTATGGTGGTAGGCCATGAATATGTTGGGGAAATTGTGGATATGGGACAGGAAGTTCGCGGTTTTGAAGTCGGTGATCGCGTCTCAGGCGAAGGTCATATCACATGTGGGCATTGTCGAAATTGCCGTGGTGGTCGCGTTCACCTGTGCCGCAATACTATCGGTGTCGGTGTTAACAGAGAAGGCTCTTTTGCAGAGTACCTTGTGATCCCAGCTTATAATGCATTTAAGATCCCGGACAATATTTCTGACGAATTGGCATCGATTTTCGACCCATTTGGCAATGCAGTTCATACGGCTTTGTCATTTGACTTAGTCGGCGAAGACGTTCTGATAACAGGTGCTGGTCCAATCGGTATCATGGCGGCGGCAGTAGCTAAACATGTTGGTGCTCGTCATGTTGTGATCACTGACGTCAATGAATACCGCTTAGAGCTAGCACGTAAGATGGGCGCTACAAAAGCGGTCAATGTGGCAAAAGAAAGCCTTGAAGATGTTATGCAAGAACTTGGTATGACAGAAGGTTTTGATGTTGGTTTAGAGATGTCTGGTGTTCCAGTTGCATTTAACAGCATGCTGAACAACATGAACCACGGTGGTAAAATTGCGATGCTAGGTATTCCTCCGAGCGATATGGCTGTTGATTGGAACCAAGTGATCTTTAAAGGTCTCGTTATTAAAGGGATCTATGGACGAGAGATGTTTGAGACTTGGTATAAAATGGCAAGCCTTATTCAATCTGGATTGAACTTAGAGCCAATCATTACCCATGAATTTAATGTGGATGATTTCCAACAAGGCTTTGATACAATGATTTCAGGTCAGTCAGGCAAGGTTATCCTAGACTGGACTAAGTAATTTACGTCTGAAGTATATCAGCGGCTTTTTGAGTGTGTGCCCATTGCTAGGTATCGATGCTTGAGAGGCCGTTTTTTTAATGAGAGAGAAATGTCTTTTAAACATATTAGTGTTGAACAAACACAAGAATTGATGTCTCGAGAAGAGGTAGTTGTTGCGGATATACGTGACCCAAATTCATTTTCAGCGGGCCATATACCTGGTTCAGAGCACTTGTCTAATGAAAATTTAGCGCATTTCATGCAGGAAAAGGAATTTGAGCAACCAATAGTTATTGTCTGTTATCACGGTATCAGCTCTCAAAATGCTGCAAACTACTTGGTTGAGCAAGGTTTTGAAGAGGTGTACAGCATGGATGGTGGCTTTACCCAGTGGGAGCAAGCGCTTCCTAACCACATCGAAAAATGAAACAGCTAGGCTCCTTTTCAGACCCTAGAGCGGTTCAAGGAGCCGTTGATTATCTGAAAACACTAGGGATAGACAGTCAGCTTCATAGTGAAGATGGACGAAACGTGTCGGTATGGGTCAATGACCAAGATTGGCAAAGAGCGGATGCTGTTTGGCAGGAGTTTCTGACAAATCCGTACCATGAGAAGTATAGTAAGGCGTCTTGGCAAGTTGGTGCGACAGATAGTGGCTTACAGTATCACAGTGCCAAGCTTAATTTGTTGCAACGTTTTTTCCACTTAAATTGGTTTATTCAGAGCATTGCCATAGCCTCATTGCTTGTTTATGGCGGTTACTATTATTTTACCCCCGCAGATGTATTTAATGCGCTCAAGTTCGATGTTAACCATCCTTTGAGCTGGATAACGCCAACATTTATGCATTTTGGTGTTATACACTTGCTGTTTAACCTTAGCTGGTGGCTATATTTGGGCAATCAAATTGTGCAAAGAACTGGCTTTATTATGTTAATTACTGTTTTTACGGTCAGTGCATTATTAAGTAATTGGGCGCAGTTTTTATTGGTTGACGAAAACTTTGGTGGCTTGAGCGGAGTGGTTTATGCGCAAATGGGGTTCTGTTGGATATTGTCCCAATTGAACAAAGATCAACAACCTATATTGTCAAATTCAATTATTGGCTTCATGTTGTTGTGGATGGTTTTAGGGTTTGCAGACGTGTTGTTTATCAGTATGGCAAACTGGGCCCACCTATTTGGTCTATTGTCGGGGATGAGCCTTGCTGTTTTAGCCCAACGTCTTAGTGATAAAGGTACTTAGTAAATAAAACCTCTCGCACAATCTCCTGGCCAGTTTCATCTTTTAATAAGGATTTCAGCTTTGCTGCACAGCGTTGTCTGATTTCCTCTCTGCCAGTTAAAGATTTAATTGTTTCTTCTGGCTCTTTACTGAGTATCTGCACAATGGCATCCCTCAATAATGGAGTATGGTGTTCGACTACCGCAATATTAGCGATATCATCTAGCATAAGATCTATGGTTACTCGAACATAACCCAATTTTTTGTTGGATTGACCAATATAGTTCGTAATGATATCCGGTTCGAAACCATAATAGCCAACATTAGACTCGGCTTTGAGTTTAAAGCTTGCTGTGCTGATTGTAAGTGCCACTAATAGTATAAGAGTACGAACCATAATCGCCTGAAAATATGTAACTAAATATCAACAATATCGTTAGTTTATACTTAATTGTAGAGCATGAACAGCGAGCATTTAGATAATAGTGAACTTTTTTGCATTGCCAAGCTTTGCTATTATGTCTGCGTTTAGTCTTAATTGAATTATTGAATTGTTAAAATATCCTATTTCTTTAGATTTTAGTTGGGGCAGCTTTGAGCAAGTTGCCGACAAAGCGCCGGAAAATATACATGATCGGCTATTGGAACAAGGCTCTTTGACCGCTTTACTCAAGAGTCAAAGCAGCAGCTTTAGAGTGAAAGTGATTAATGAGCAACACCTAGCGCCTCCCGCTTATATTTGTCGACTGCTTGGCGATGTAATGGAAACCGCCATATGTAGAGAAGTATTGCTATATTGCGATGATAAACCTCATGTTTATGCTCAGAGTTGGATTTCGCTTGAAGCGAACCAATACGGGTTGAAAAACCTTGGTGAGAGCCCATTAGGTGACAAGTTGTTTCAACAATCTTCATGGCAAAGAGGTGATTTGGAAATCGGCTGTGTTGAAGACGCTGATGCGCAATTGAAGTTGTGGCAGCTTTTTGGTGTAACAGACATTCCAGTATTTGCCAGACGAAGTGTATTTACCAATCACTCTGCTAAAGTTCTGGTATGTGAGATGTTTAACAGCGAGATCGAGTAAATGAAAAGTGCGACATTGCGGTTTGAAAACTACCCTGAATACAAGCAATTAATGCGACTTGATAAGCCCATTGGTACGTTCTTATTGTTATGGCCTACGATGTGGAGTTTGTGGTTAGCATCAGACGGCAAGCCAAGTTTATTGCATATTTTTGTATTTACCTTAGGCACTTTTTTAATGCGCAGTGCAGGCTGCGTTATAAACGATTACGCAGATCGAAAAGTAGATGGAGCGGTAAAAAGGACTGCAATGCGGCCTTTAGCACGTGGGGCTGTGTCTGAGAAAGAAGCCCTAACGCTTTTCTTTGTGCTGATAATTGCATCATTCTTATTGGTACTTACCTTAAATTGGCAAACCATAGTGCTTTCTTTTGGCGGTGTGATACTCGCCTCGTTATATCCCTTTATGAAGCGATACACTCACCTCCCACAAGTTGTTCTGGGGGCTGCGTTTGGTTGGGGGATCCCGATGTCGTTTATGGCTGCCACAGGAGAAGTTCCTTTGATTGCATGGCTGCTATTTATTGCGAATGTTTTATGGACGGTTGCTTATGACACCATGTACGCCATGGTTGATAGAGATGATGATTTAAAAATAGGCATTAAATCAACAGCTATTTTGTTTGGACAATGGGATAGACATATTATTGCGCTTCTCAATATTAGCTTTATGTCATGTATGTTGGTAGCTGGCTTATATTTTTCGCTGGATATATGGTACTGGGTGGCGTTTACAATAGCGACGTTTGGGCTGGTTTATTTGCAAAGAGAGATAGCTGACCGAGGTAGAGAAGCGTGTTTTAAAGCATTTCTAAATAATAACTATATTGGTTTAATGCTGTTTTGTGGTGTATTTCTTGGTTAGGGTTTTGGCCCACACTGTAAAAAGTGTGGGCATTAGCGCGTCGAGTATAGAGAAGGATTAAGAATGCACTGGCGCACCATTTACTTGCAGTTGAGAGGCTGTCTTTTCAATCAACTGTAATAGGCTATTTACATGACTGTTGCCGCTTAGCTGGTGGTTAGTATTGATAACTAACTGCTCGTGACTATTGTCTTTATTAGTCTTAAGAAGCGCTAACTCAGGATCTTGTGCAATCGTTTTAGAATGTTCAATACTTGCAATAGCGAAGCTTTGGCTGTTTTTTAAACCATCGATCACTTGTGTTATGTTGCCAATTTTCACACTAGTTGACTTGTTTAAACCTTCAACAGCTTCGTTTAGCATGCTTTGGACCTGCTTAGATTGAGAGAAGCAGCTATACATAGGATACTGTGATAATTCACCTCTACGAATACACTCTTGTTTTGCAAGAGGATGTTGTTTAGATACAAAAAGAATAAGCTGATCAGGTAAGTGAATATCACTGATTAAGCTCGTTGCTGATGATAAGTAAACACTGATATCTACTTCACCAAGCTGAAGCTTTCTCGTAAGTTCATGCTCATCAAGTAGTTGCATCTCAATTTTCACATTTGGAGAATCTGCTAAGAATCTACCACATGACATTGGTACAATTTCACTGGCTTTTGCGGTGTAACCAACAACTAGCTTTTGTTGATCTCTACCGAATAAACTTTGCTTGATAGTGTTTTTCGTTACATCTAGCTCGCTAAGTGTCGCTTTGCAGTAATTTAGAAACAGTTCACCTTGTTCTGTTAGTTTTACTGAACGTGTAGAGCGTTTGACAAGCTCACACCCAATTTCATCTTCCAGAGTTTGTATGCTTCTTGTCAAAGCTGATGTACTAATCTGGGTTTGTTCGGCAGCCTGTCTAAAGTGACGTAGGTTGCCTAGAGCAACAAATTGCTCAAGTTGTTCAAATCTCATTTGAAATTCCTTTTATTTCAACAAAAATGCAATCATGACGTTGATTTCCTAATACTAATACAGATTAAGGAAACATCCAAGTGAATTTTTTACATTTCGCTTACAAAGTTTTAGTCGGGATAGGTATCCCTGATTAAAATGAATTGTTCCAGATTATTTATAAACAAATCAACTAATTTGGGATCAAATTGCTTAGATTTCTGCGATTTTATCTCTTCAAGCACTTTTTCGAGCGACCAAGCCTCTTTATAACAGCGTTTACTACCCAAAGCATCGAAAACATCGGCAATTGCAGTAATTCTTCCAACAATATCAATATCTTCTCCACTTAGACCACGAGGGTACCCTGTACCATCCCACTTTTCGTGATGCTGGTGAGCAATTGTTGCGCCACATTGCAATATTTCATTCGTTGATTTTTTCAATATGTCAAAACCCAACTGCGCATGAGTTTTCATTATTTCCCATTCATCATTGGTCAGCTTACCAGGTTTGTTTAATATGACATCGGGGATCCCGATTTTACCTATATCATGTAGCGGAGATGCCATCTTTATTATCTCAGAGCGATAGCTGTTAATGCCAGATAACTCCGCAAGTAACTTACTGTACATAGCGACACGCTTTACGTGAGAGCCTGTTTCCTTAGAGCGTTTTTCGACGGCTTCACCTAGGATATATGATAGCTCTCTTTGCGATTCTTTGACTGTTTCTCGTAACTTTATGTTGTCGTGAGCCAGTGCGATGTTATTGGCGAAAAACTCTAACAACTGGCAATCTGTACTTCGCAACGAACTCTCTTTACTGACGTATAGCATAGTCTCTAAGCCACCTTTAGAAGTAAAGTAGCCGACATACTCATTGCAAGACTTGCAAGAAGTTTTCCTGTTATGGGTTTCAATAAATAGGTTTTTGACGTTATTTGGTATTTTGTCAGAACTGGGCTCCACACCTTCTCCAGAAGCAGCTAAAAGCTTAAACTGAGAGCCAGCATCGGTTTGTTTATTTGTCGCCGCGGCACAATAAATCTCAGAGTCAGAAAGCCCCAATACCTGCGCAACATGTTCAAGTATTGTTGATGCAAAATCTTGCACATTATCACATTCCAAAAAGCTGGATGAAGCTGCAATGATCCTTTCCAGCCCTTTTTTGTGGAGTTCAATTGTCTGTATATCACGGTGTGAACGTAGTGCAGAGTACAGAAGGGTTTTTAGCTTTACAGCAGTCAATTCTGTTTTATTTTTGTAGTCATTGATATCGTAGTCACGAATAACAGATTCTTCAGGGGCTTCACCTGGTTGACCGGTTCTGAGAATCAAGCGGATATCGTGGTTTGCCATATCATTGCGAATAAACTTGATTAAGTCTAGGCCCGCATGGTTGCTTTCCATAACAACATCAATAAGCCCAACTGATATACTCGCTTGGTCTTCCAGTATCTCCATTGCTTGTTTGGCCGAGTATGCATGATGAAAACGTAAAGATTTGTCTTCAAACTTAAAGTCGGATAAAACCAACTTTGTTACTTGGTGAATGTCCTCTTCGTCGTCAACGACCAACACATCCCAAAAAGCACGCTCTTCGGGTTGTGAAGTTTCCTCTTTTAGATGCTCATTTGAAAAAAGAAAACCGCTCACACATGACCTACCTTCAGCTATTGATAATGTCAGTATAGTAAGGCCAATTCGAGTTGCTTACTCTTGTAGTGGCTTTTTTTCAATATTATTTAGCTCAATCTCTATTGCATCGCACGAAATATGAATTTCGTACAAGGACAACATGAGAGATCCGATCAGGCAGCACAAACTGACTCCAAATAAGATGATCCCTAGCAAGTTAATGTCGATGAACAAAGCAAACATCGAAAGTGTGCAAAGAATAAATGAGAACACGCCCCATACTTGCATTAAGCGAATTAGTTTGATGCGTTTTTTTAAATTATTGATTTGCTGAACAACGAGCGGGCGCAAAGTGTCACCTTCTCTCGCATTTAACTCGCGAATTAGCTGAGCGAGTACTAAAAAGCGATTAGTATAAGCGAGCAACAACAATGAAATAGCGGGAAATAATAACCCAGGTGTGGTAAGCGTCATAGAGCTCTTCCAATTTACACACTACAATATTGTTTATGATAGCAAAATTAGCATTGAGTGCGATGGTTAATGAATTAGATAAATGGTGCTGTGTTTTTAGCACCGATAATATGATTGAGGCACACCTTGTAAATGGCCTTTTACACCAAGCCCGTATTAAAACGACAATGCAAGGAGAAGCACTATCTTCCACTTTAGGCGAACTGCCTTTTGCAGATAACACCATTAAGATCTTCGTACCGGCGATAAAGTTGCCCCTTGGCGAAGAAATCTTGGTAAACTATCACCAGAAAAAATCAAAATTAGATTGGCAGTGTCGATATTGCAATGAGCTGAATGGCTCAGCTTTTGAATATTGCTGGCATTGTGGAAATGAGTATGAGCAAAGCAAATAACTTTCAGCGCATTCGTGAGTTGAACTATTTACAAAAAGCAGCACTAGCCGCTGCTATTTTGGAAAGAATGACGCCAAACTATGGCTTATTTAGTGAAGCAACGGGGTTTGGTGATGAGCAGGTGTTTAGAAATGCCCTGAATCTGTGCTGGGAAAAATTACTACTGCCAAAAAGTAAAATTAGTCTAGAAAAGCAAATCGAAAAAATTGAACCTAATGTACCTGAATTATCAGATTTTGACATGTTTGGTACTTACCCCGCGATTGATATGGCAACAGCGCTTCTTGGTTTTATTCAAGGTATTATGACCAAAGATGAAATTGAGTTTGTTAATGTTGCAAAAATCTCTCAGGCAACGGTCGCAAGGTATATTGAGTTTTTGTTAGCGCAAGAAGATATCATGCCGGATAATAAACTCGTCAGAGAGCATCCATTGATGCAGTATGAAATCGAGGTTTTAGGTGAGTTAATCGATTTTGTTGAAGGGATGGGACGAATTTCCTCTGAAACAATCAAGCAATTAAAAGCGCAAGCGATCATCGATGGCCAAACCAATATTGGTTTAGCGATTGAGCGTGAATAGTAAAAAATGTAGTGGAGAACAAGGTTGCGTATTTTAGGTATTGAATCTTCTTGTGATGAAACTGGTATTGCAATTTATGATGATGAGCAGGGGTTACTCGCACATCAATTATATAGTCAGGTAAAGGTACATGCGGATTATGGTGGTGTCGTGCCTGAGCTTGCTTCTCGGGATCATGTTCGCAAAACTATTCCGCTGATTGAAGCTGCGTTTAAACAAGCTGGGTGTGGCCCGGATTCATTAGACGGAATTGCATATACGGCGGGCCCAGGGTTAGTTGGTGCACTTCTTGTTGGTACGTCTATTGGGCGTTCTTTGGCATTTGGCTGGAATATTCCCGCGGTGGCAGTACACCATATGGAAGGCCATTTACTCGCGCCTATGTTGGAAGAAGAAAAGCCTGAATTTCCATTTGTGGCACTGCTCGTCTCAGGTGGTCATACCATGATGGTTAAAGTTGCTGGAATAGGTGAGTATGAAATCTTAGGCGAGTCGGTGGATGATGCGGCTGGGGAAGCATTTGATAAAACGGCTAAGCTACTGGGACTGGATTATCCTGGAGGTCCTCTTTTAGCAAAACTAGCTACACAGGGCACAGCTGATAGGTTTGTATTTCCAAGGCCAATGACTGATAGGCCCGGTTTAGACTTTAGTTTCAGCGGTCTTAAAACGGCAGCGGCAAACACCATTAAAAATGAAGGTGATGATTTACAGACTAAGGCCGATATTGCTCACGCTTTTCAAAGTGCCGTGATTGATACGCTAGCAATTAAGTGCAAACGAGCCCTAAAACAAACGGGTATAAAGCGACTGGTTATTGCCGGTGGTGTGAGCGCAAATGTGGAGTTGAGAACCAAGCTTGAACGTATGATGCAAGGGATGAAAGGACGGGTCTATTACCCTCGTACTGAGTTTTGCACAGATAATGGTGCGATGATAGCCTTTGCAGGTATGCAACGTCTGAAAGCTGGCCATACAGCCCCTTTAGATATGAAAACACAGCCCCGCTGGCCGTTGGATAGTTTGCCGGCAATCTCTTAATCTTTTTTAGGCGTTTTCTTACCGACTTTAGGCTCCTTTCCTTGCAGGAGCCTAGTTATGTTTGCTCGATGTCTGAAGATAATCAAAACGGTTAAAAAAGCAACTGGTAATGTATATTGGGGCTTAATGAACCATGTATAAAAAGGTGCTGTAATAACTGTGACTATGGCAGCAAGAGAAGAGTAGCGAAACGCCCAAAGTACAAGCAGCCAGGTTAAAATAAGCAGTCCAGCTAATGACACGCCGATCGGCAATAGTGCACCAAATGCAGTGGCTACCGCCTTACCACCGTTGAAGTGAAAAAAAATCGGGTAAATGTGGCCAAGGCAAGCACTGACAGCAACCGCACCAAGCCAAACTGGCTCAATGTTTAAAAAGTAAGCGCCCCAAACAGGAATAGTCCCTTTTAATACATCAAAAATAAGTACAAGTGCTGCGGGGAGTTTACCGCCTATACGCAAAACGTTAGTGGCTCCAGGGTTATTGGAGCCAGAAAAGCGAGGATCGGGTAGCCTAAACATCCTCGAAATCAAAATCGCAGAGGAAATCGATCCAAATAAATAAGCACAAATACACATTAATATGACTAACACAAGCTTCCTTATTTTTTATTGCTTTGTTTTGGGCTATGATCGCGATTCTTTTTACCCGGCCTAAATTATTGCGCCGACCCATATTAGTCATGCTAGGAGTATACATGGACAAGGTCTATATCTCGCAACTGCACGTCGAGACCATAATAGGAGTTTACGACTTTGAGAAAGAAAGTAAACAGAGCCTTTATTTTGATATTGAAATGTCTACAGATATTACCCCAGCAGCGCAGACTGATGACATCAACCTTGCAGTTGATTACGCAAAGGTAAGTGAACGTGTAATCACTTTATCAGAAACAACACAAGTAGAGCTTTTAGAAACGTTATTGGAAAAGTTAGCTGCAATGATATTAGCTGAGTTTTCAGTGAGTGATGTTCGAATTAAAGTCAGTAAACCTGCTGCGGTCACACAGGCTAAGACTGTCGGCATTGAAATTTATCGGAAAAAGTAGCATGGCAGAAATATACATTAGCATTGGCTCCAATGTTGATAGAGAACGACATTTTAAAAATGGGCTTGCGGCTCTGATAGATCATTTTCCCAGTTACAAACACTCCAATGTATATGAGAGTGAGCCTGTAGGTTTTAATGGTCGGAATTTCTATAACTCAGTATTTGCAGCAAACACCAAAATGGGTGTAGAAGAAGTTTGCAAATTACTAAAGCAAATCGAGCGTGATAATGGTCGAACGCCTGGAGATAAGAAATTCAGCCCACGAACTTTGGATTTGGATCTGCTGTTGTATGATGACCTAATTTGCGATCAGCCCGCTCAGTTGCCGCGGGATGAGATCTCTAAGAATGCATTTGTATTGTTGCCATTATCCGAAGTCGGTGGTCATGTCACACTACCAACAACTGGTGAAAGCATATCTTCTCTATGGGAGAATTATCATAATCCAAACCAAAAACTATGGAAAGTGGAGCTGTAACTGTTATGAGTATTATTGAAATTATTGTTTTAGCATTAATTCAGGGTCTAACTGAGTTTTTGCCAATATCAAGTTCAGCACACTTGATATTACCTTCACAAGTATTTGGGTGGCAGGATCAAGGTCTTGCTTTTGATGTGGCCGTTCATGTCGGTACGTTATTCGCGGTCATTATTTACTTCCGAAAAGAAGTCGCAGAGATCCTTACCGCCTGGTTTAAATCATTTGGCAGTCAGGGGACAACAGATGATAGTAAGCTGGGGTGGTTTATTTTGCTCGCGACTTTACCTTCACTGCTCATTGGCTATTTTGCGAAAGATTTTGTGGAAGAATACTCGCGAAATGCATGGATCATAGCGGGCACAACTATCGGTTTTGGTTTGTTACTTTGGTATGCCGATAAAACGGCCAAACAAATAAAAACGATTTATCAAATAAACTGGTTTATGGCGCTGTGTATTGGTTTGTCTCAAGTCATCGCGATGTTGCTGCCCGGAACGTCACGTTCAGGGATCACAATGACGATAGGATTGATGATGGGCCTTAACAAGCAAAGTGCAGCACGTTTTTCTTTTTTAATGTCAATCCCAGTTATTGCCGCTGCAGGCAGTTATTTGACCTATAAGCTACTCTCAGAGGGAGATGAGTTTAATGTCTCAGACATTGTGACTGGTGCAGTTCTGTCATTTTTCGCAGCTTATGCATGTATTCACTTTTTCTTAAAGGTCATCGAGAAAATGGGTATGTTGCCGTTCGTTATCTATAGATTGGCGCTTGGCGCTTTCTTAGTTATTTATTTATCAATGTAAAAGATAGAGCGGGGGTCCCCGCTCTTTTTTCCTCAAGTAATGAGTGGTTTTTCATAGACGACAACTTCCGCGCTCCCTAGTGGGTCGCTATGAACGGTAGTCGTAACGTATTCTAAGCCTATTTTTTTCATAATCTTTATCGATCCGCTATTGTCTTCGAGTGCAATCGCCGTCAACTTGTTTGCACAGTGGTGCTCGGCTAGCGCGCCAGCGATCTGCATTGCGGCTTCTGTAGCGTAACCCCTTCCCCAACTTGATTGCATAAACCGCCAGCCTATCTCTAAGTTAGAGTCATCTCTGTGCTCAGTAAAAAAGTCCATTGGGCGTACCAAAATCCAACCGATAAATTCATTGTTATCTGTTAAGAAGCAGCCCCATAACCCCCAGCCTTTGTCTACATTGGTGAACTGATTGAGTCGGGGTATGAAGATAGTGTCTATATCTTCTTGGGAAGTGACCTTGCCACCGTTGATGAACTGCATCACTTTTGGGTCTTGGTCCAGTCTAAAGAGTAATTGACTATCGGCAGGGGTGAGGAGCCGATACTTAAGTCTGTTTGATTGATTAACCTTCATAATAAATGCTTTATCCTTTTATTGTCAGACTTGGTACAATGGCCTGTCGTTTTATATGGGAGATTATTTTGGGCAATTCTGTATTGGCACTGCGCACGCAGCAAATTTCTGAATCGAAAAGAGAGTTTAAAGCTCGTGGCTCTAAGCTTGCTCGTTGCGAGACATGTTTATTAGCTGAACCTTTGTGTATCTGTGCCGGGGTGAAGCAAGCTCAGTGCTCCAGTGCTGTATGTTTATTAATGTATCACAACGAGAGCTTTAAACCATCCAATACAGGGCGTTTGATCGCGGATATTGTGCCTGATAATCATGCTTTTAGGTGGGACAGAACCGAGCCAGATAGCGCTTTAATTGCTCTATTAGAAAACCCACAATATCAACCTATCATTGTTTTTCCCAAAGACAATGTCGAGCCTCAACGCCTGATTAAAAAAGTGCACCGCGAAGCGACAAAAAAACCACTATATATTTTTCTAGACGGTACTTGGCGCGAAGCAAAAAAAATGTTCAGAAAAAGCCCTTATCTTGACAAGTTTCCCGTGTTGTCAATATCACCACAGAGTATGTCTAACTATAAGTTAAGAGTTGCCCCCCATGAACATCAGTTGGGCACAGCTGAGGTAGCATGTATCGTTTTGGCCGAAAATGGTGAATCTGAAGCCGCTGAGAATCTCACCGAGCACTTTATAGATTTTAGAGATGCGTATTTAAGAGGGAAGCGTAGTAAGTTCATTGAAGCTTAAAGCAAACACGAAGATAGCGCGACTCTTTCGAGCCGCGCTTGACGGAATCTTCTAAACAGCATCCTGCTATGTTGAATAACTCAACTCCCTAATTCATTTCCATACAATTCGCTTGGTGTTTTGGTTCTGCGAATTATTGCGCATCCTGCACATATCCACTTGGGTTTTCCTAACCCCATCCAAAGTTGCATCAAAACATCCAATGTTTGATATTACCCTGCAATCATTCCTTATGGGCTGCTCCATTACCCTATCCAATTCCATTAAGTCCTGACATCCTGATTTTGTGAACATCCTTACTTAAATATTTGCGTCCTGCAAATACATCATAATCCTAGTTCCATACTCCATAAAGGGATCCATTCCATGTGGTGCTTACCACATCCTTTTTCCTTGCGACGTCTCTCCCTTAAAGACAGTTACAGTATATGCTGCTTTGAGCTATTAAACATTGGCTTGAAGATTATGAAAAAAGGTCTATGTTCTATTTAATAATTAAAAATTATTAAATAACAATAGGTTCCTAATTTGAGGGCAGTTAAATCTAGTGTAGATTACTCGATTTCTACATACAGAGTGAGACATATCTTACATATAAATTGTCTTTATACGGCAATAATAATTTGAGTCACTCACCTCAGTGGGATGTAATTTATGTATAATCGCGTTAGAATCAGTTGATAATAATAATTGTTTGGATTTGGAGCCTTCATGAAACGAGCTATCGCCACAATATTGACCGCTATGACCTGCATGCCAGCCTTCGCAGCGGATGAAGTAAACATCTATTCATTTCGCCAACCTTTTTTAATACAGCCTATCTTGGATGATTTTACTAAGCAAACAGGGATTAAAACTAATGTTGTTTTTGCAAAAAAAGGCTTGATTGAGCGTGTGAAACGTGAAGGAAAGCACTCTCGTGCGGATTTGGTTTTGACTTCTAACTTTAGCGCAATGATCCAACTGGAAGACTTAGGTCTCACGCAAAAAATTGCCAGTAAAACGGTTGAGGGCAATATTCCAGCTTCATTTAGAGATCCTCAAGGGCAGTGGGTCGCTTTGACTAAGCGAGTGCGCAATGTCTACTCGTCCAAGTCGCGTTTAGGAAAATTGGAATCTCTTAGCTACGAAGAATTGGCGGATCCTAAATTTAAAGGAAAAATTTGCACTCGCTCTGGTAAGCATCCATACAACTTAGGTCTTGTTGCATCAATGATTGCTCACCACGGTGAAGCCCAAACAAAAGAGTGGTTAGTTGGCGTGAAAAACAACTTGGCCCGTAAGCCCCAGGGTAATGACCGTGCACAAGTTAAAGCAGTGAAAGAAGGCCTGTGTGATGTTGCACTGGGTAACAGCTACTACTTTGGTAAAATGATGACAGATGACAAACAAAAGTCTTGGGCTGACTCTGTTTACATCAACTTCCCTAACCAAAAAAATCGCGGCTCTCATTTAAATGTGTCAGGCGTGGTCTTAACCAAGTATGCAAAAAATAAAGAAAATGCCTTGAAACTCATAGAGTTTATGACGGACAATAAGGCTCAAAACATGTATGCATCGACGAATATGGAATATCCGGTTAAACCGGGCGTCGAATTATCTAAAATGGTAGCGTCATGGGGAGCGTTTAAGGAAGACAGCTTGCCACTTGCTGAAATTAGTAAATACCGTCCATTAGCGCTTAAGCTAATCGATGAGGTAAAATTTGACCTTTAATGCAGCTAAAAAATAAACTGTCGAATTGGCAGATAACAGCGTGGGTGATAGGTATTTGCCTGTCCACCCCGCTGGCGTTTCTCATTTTTGAATCATTACAAGGAGAGTCGGAAGTATTCTCACACCTGTGGAATACAGTTCTATGGGACTATATCAGCAATACAGTTTGGCTTATTGCCGGTGTGCTTCTACTCAGTGCGCTGATCGCGCTACCTCTTGGTTGGTTGACCGCCTATTGCCATTTTCCCGGCAAACGAATCTTTGAGTGGGCATTGATGCTGCCACTTGCGATGCCGACCTATATTATCGCTTATGTTTATACCGATATGCTCGATTATGCAGGCCCAGTGCAAATCTTTTTAAGAGATTGGTTTGGATGGTCAAGTCCTGACGACTATTGGTTTTTTGATATACGTACCTTGCCAGGTGCTATTGTCATGATAGCTCTCGTTCTTTACCCTTATTTATATTTGATTTTTAAAACAGCTTTGAGAGAGCAGTCTTTTAAGCTTGTGCAAGCGAGTCAATTAATGGGGTTATCCCCATTTCAGAGCTTTTTAAAAGTCAGTTTGCCTTTGTCTCGAGGAGCCATCGTTGCCGCACTTGCGTTGATCAGTATGGAGACCATGGCTGACTTCGCAACTGTACACTATTTTGCTGTAAGCACGTTAACAACAGCCGTATATGATACTTGGCTTGGCTATTATTCCCTTACCGCCGCTGCGAAAATATCAGGCATTATGTTGCTGTTTTTGTTCGTCGCCTTGACCTTAGAAAAAATGAGCCGCAAAAGTAATGTGGTGCATGAACGCCAAAGCAGCGTTAACGATACGAGTTTATACGAACTCAGTGGTAAAAGTGGGTGGCTAGCCACCACGTTTTGTAGCTTAGTTTTAATATTGGCGTTTTTTATTCCTGTAGGTGTACTGTTTTCTTATGCCATAGACTATTTCGATCAAGCTTGGAATGACGCGTTTTTTAATTATGCATGGCAAAGTCTAAAAATTAGTTTTTACGTCAGTATTATCGCTATCTTACTCAGTATTCTAGTGGTTTTTTATCAAAGAGTGGGCGACCAAAAGTCAAAAGGAGTACCTGGAAAAGTAGCAAGTATGGGCTATGCCTTACCTGGCACTGTTTTGGCAATTGCCGTATTACTTCCGCTAACTTTATTTGATGACTATCTAAATCAATGGTTTAGTGGCACAAGCTTTGAGCCGGGTCTACTACTGAGCGGTACTATTTTTGCTATGGTATTTGCTTATGTGGTGCGTTTTTATGCGATTGCACATGGTGCTGTAGAGGCTAGTTTTGTTCGGATTAGTCCAAGCATCGATATGGCCAGTGCATCGCTAGGTAAAAACAATTTACAAACACTTGGTCGCGTTCATATACCATTGCTTAAGCGAGGCATCCTCACTGCTGGGTTATTGGTCTTTATTGAGTGCATGAAAGAATTACCAGCGGCACTGTTACTCAGACCATTTAATTTTGAAACCTTAGCGACACATGTGTTTCAGTTTGTCAGCGATGAGCAATTGGAACTCGCTTCTATTTCGGCGTTGTTTATAGTGCTGGTTGGATTAATTCCCCTTTATTTAGTGAATCGCTCAATGGAGCAACAAACATAATGCACAGTCTTTCAATTGAATCATTGCAATATAGCTATGACGGACACGCCGTTATAGACAACCTTGATCTGCAAGTAAAAGAGAATGAAATTGTCTGTTTACTGGGTGCCAGTGGCTGCGGTAAAACCACCACTTTGAAGGCAATCGCTGGTTTGATCAGGCCGCAAAATGGTGTGATACGTATTGGCCAAAAACAGGTGAATGGGGATAGGGAATTTGTCGCACCGCAGCATCGTAATGTGGGCATGATGTTTCAGGATTATGCGCTGTTTCCACACTTGACGGTTGCGCAAAACGTTGCGTTTGGTTTGCGTAAACTAAGCCGAGTCGAAAAACAATCTCGTGTAGATGAAATGCTTGAGCTTGTGCACTTGGGGGCGTATGCAAAGCGCTTTCCTCACGAACTCTCTGGTGGCCAACAGCAACGTGTCGCAATAGCCAGAGCGTTGGCTTATAGGCCTAGCCTTTTACTGTTAGATGAGCCTTTTTCTAACATAGATGCGCAAGTAAGATTTCAGTTGATCAGTGATATACGCAGTATTATTAAAGATCAAAAAGTATCGGCGATTTTTGTCAGTCACTCTAAAGATGAGGCTTTTGCTTTTTCGGACCGTCTCGCGATTATGCATCAGGGTAAAATTGCGCAGCTAGGTTGTCCAACCGAGCTATTTCAACAACCGAAGAATCAGATTGTGGCAGAGTTTTTAGGGCGAGGAATATACCTGGACGCGACACATTCTGGAAATGGCTCTTTCCAAACTCAATTTGGACTGGTTGACTCTTTAACACAACAACAAAATGCTCAAAATAAAGGGAAAATCTTTGTTAGGCCGAGCCATATTGAATTATACAATACCGACAGTGGTGAGATAAAAGTAAATCAAGAAAGGTTTGTAGGCACAGAATATTTATACGCCATCGAGCTTCAAGGACAGCAATTGGAAATTGCTAAGCCAGCTGACAACCCTTTAGATTTGTCTAAACCTATCTCTTTAAAAATTAAGCCTCATGCGGTAAATTTCTTTTCTTAGAACGAATAACGATAGGGAAAAGGTATGGCCCAGCCGCAATCGGGGATCTGTGCAGAGGCAAACTTGCATGGCTTACATTTATTCTTCAATGTACTTGAAGGGCAAGATGAAGCTGTACGAGAGGCGCTTGCGCAGGCAGGGCGACTCCAAGATGAGTTGAGCGACAGGTTTTCAGAGTCTATGCTGAGTAGCTTTGTTGCTATTGGCGCCCAGTACTGGCCGCATATATACCCTGAGTTTATTCCGCCTGAATTAAAGAGTTTTCCGCATATTAAATCTGCAGATCATCTCATTCATAGCCAGCCATTTGATCTACTTTACGTGATCCGTTCTGATAGAGAAGATGTAAATCATTTATTTGCTCAAAGTGTGTTACACATGCTTTCAGGCAGTGTAGAGCTTGTTGCTCATGTCCGAGGGTTTCGCTTTTTAGATGGCCGCAACTTCAATGGTTTTATTTACGCCAGTGAGTCGCCTCATGGTCGCTTTAAACGCAAAGTGGCTTTAGTTGATAACCCTAATGGCATGGATCATCAAGGCAGCTATATCCATATTCAAAGAGTTAAGTTCGATTTGGCGCGGTGGCAGCAACTCGCGATTGCTGAGCAAGAGGCATTGATGGGGCGTACGCGCTTAGACAATAATTTAATTGAGCCCCGAGTTGCATTTAGTCACGCAAGTCGCGCTGAGCTTAAGGATGCACAAGGTCTGGTATTATTGCTTGATCAAAGTATGCCATTTGGTGATGTGTTTGAGCAGGGCAGTATCAACCTAAGTTGTGCAGCCCATGGTAACGCATTTGAAACCGTATTGATGAGTCGATTTGGCTTATTGTCGGGGCATGATTGCTACGATCCACTTTTGGATTACTCTGAAGCGGATATGGGGGCCTCTTTTTTTGCACCATCTTTGCAGTTTTTATCTGAGATGGCGCAAATCATGAGTGATGACTAGGCCTTACACATTATCAAATAAGGTTTTTACTTTTTCTAATGTTGCATCTATCTCAGAGACTTTTGCTGGTGCAATGAAAATTGTGTCATCGCCAGCTATTGTGCCAAGTACACCGTCTGCACTGCCCAAAGAGTCTAGCAAGCGAGCGATTAGCTGAGCGGCTCCAGGACTGGTTCTGATTATGATCATCATTTCATTGTGCATGATGTCAATGACTAGCTGTCGCAGGGGGCTCTTCGCTGTAGGTACGCCCATTTCTGCAGGAAGGCAATAAACCATTTCTTGTTTGGCATTTCTTGTTCGGACTGCACCAAATTTACTCAGCATTCTAGACACTTTACTTTGGCTGATATTGTCAAAGCCTTGATCTTTTAGCGCATCAACGATTTCGCCTTGAGAACCGAAGTTTTCCTCTCTTAAAAGTGCTTTAAAGGCTTTCACTAAGGCTTCTTGTTTGTCTTGCGCTTGCATATACATCTCTTCTTTCAATTTTGGTTGCCCGATTTTACACAAATCATCTCAGTTACCCAAATTTTCACGCTGGAGTTATTTTCATGGAGTATCGTAAAGACAAATTGCAACAAGTTGTGTCTTGTTTACAACTATAGTCGAAAAAATCTCGAAAATAATGCGGATTAATTTGTCTTTACCCGCGCTTTTCATTATCTTTACTGCACACTAAATTCTTACCTTCAATATATGGAGAATTATAATGAAAGTTGCTGTATTAGGTGCCGCTGGTGGTATCGGTCAAGCGTTGTCACTTCTGCTTAAAAACGGTTTACCTGCGGGCTCTGAGCTAGCACTATATGATGTTGCACCGGTTGTTCCTGGTGTTGCCGTTGATCTTTCTCACATCCCAACAGCTGTTAATGTAGCTGGCTACGGAAAAGACGATTTAGACCCAGCACTAGCTGGTGCTGATATTGTATTGATCCCTGCTGGTATGCCACGTAAGCCTGGCATGGACCGTGCGGATCTGTTCAATGTAAACGCGAGTATCGTTAGAACTCTAGCTGAAGGTATCGTAAAGAACTGTCCTAAAGCGTTCGTTGGCATCATCACAAACCCTGTAAATGGCACTGTGCCAATTGTACGTGAAGTATTCAAAAAAGCAGGCACTTATGATGCTGCACGCGTATTCGGTGTAACAACTCTTGATGTTATCCGTGCTGAAACTTTCATCGCTGAGCTAAAAGGCCTAGACGTTTCTGAAGTTAAAGTGCCGGTTATCGGTGGTCACTCAGGTACTACTATCCTACCTCTACTTTCTCAAGTAGAAGGTGTTGAGTTCACTGACGAAGAAGTTGCTTCTCTTACTACACGTATCCAAAATGCAGGTACTGAAGTTGTTGAAGCTAAAGCGGGTGGTGGTTCTGCAACGCTTTCTATGGGTGCAGCAGCAGCGCGTTTTTGTTTCTCACTTGTTAAAGGTCTACAAGGCGAAGAGAACGTATTTGAGTACGCTTATGTTGAAGGTAACACAGGCGACGCAGAATTCTTCGCACAGCCTATCCGCCTTGGTAAAAATGGTGTAGAAGAGCTACTACCTTACGGTGAGCTAAGTGCATTTGAGCAAAAAGCAAAAGACGATATGCTTGCTACGCTTGAAAAAGACATCAAAGAAGGTGTTGATTTCATGGCTTAATGCCAAGTTATCATGCTGAGTATAAAAGCTGCTTCTTAAGCAGCTTTTTTGTTTTTGGTGAGCCGGTGTGACACGGTCAAGTGCCTCTTTGGTCACCCATAAAAAAACCGACAACTTGCCGGCTTTTCTTTAAGTAAATATAGGTTTTTAATTAGTGAAGGATACGTGCTCTTATCGTACCCTCAACAGCACTAAGTTCTTTTAAAGCGACCTCAGAATGGTCACTATCCACATCAATAACAACATAACCTATACAGTCATCTGTTTGTAGGTACTGTGCAGCGATATTTATTCCGTGTTGCGCAAACGCTTGGTTGATCTGAGTCAGTACGCCTGGTCTGTTTTCATGAACATGTAATAAGCGGCTGCGATTTGACAGTTCAGGCAGAGATACTTCAGGAAAGTTCACTGCGGTTACTGTCGAACCATTGTCAGAATATTTGGCTAGCTTTCCAGCAACTTCAATACCAATATTCTCTTGGGCTTCTTGTGTTGAGCCTCCAACATGCGGCGTAAGGATAACATTGTCAAACTCTCTGAGAGGAGAGGTGAACTCTTCATCGTTTGATTTAGGCTCTACAGGGAACACATCGATGGCGGCGCCAGCGAGTTTTTCATGTTGTAGTGCCTCTGCCAACGCGTCAATATCTACGACGGTTCCGCGCGACGCGTTGATTAAAATAGCGCCTTGCTTCATCACTTCAATTTCAGCCATGCCAATAAGGTTTTTAGTCTGCGGAGTTTCTGGGACATGTAAACTGATCACGTCTGCACGTTGTAATAGCTGAGTTAAGTTCTGCACCTGTTGTGCGTTACCTAGCGTGAGCTTGTCCTCGATGTCATAAAACTCTACTTTCATGCCAATATTTTCGGCCATGATCCCCAACTGGGTGCCGATATGGCCGTACCCAATGATGCCTAAGGTTTTACCTCGTGCTTCAAATGATCCAATGGCAGATTTGAACCACTGGCCACGGTGTGCCATGGCATTACGTTTTGGAATTCCGCGAAGTAGTAACAGAATTTCACCTAACACTAATTCAGCAACTGAACGAGTATTTGAAAACGGTGCATTAAAGACCGCAATGCCAAGCCGCTTAGCTGCCTCTAAGTTCACTTGATTGGTGCCGATGCAAAAACAACCCACGGCAACAAGCTTTTCAGCGGCATTTAGGACTGCTTCATTTAGGTGCGTTCGCGAGCGTATACCGACAAAATGAACATGCTTAATACGCTCAATTAATTCACTTTCAGGTAACGATGTCTTAAGGTATTCGATATTGCTATACCCATTGCGCTTCAATGTTTCAACCGCACTTTGATGCACGCCTTCTAACAATAAAATTTTAATCTTATCTTTTGACAAAGATACCTTACTCATGACTCATTCCTATTACCTAGTTTGTGGACCTTTTGGTGTCCCTGTTATTACGGTGTTTGCTCCTCTATGGGCAAATAGTCCATTTGTGACAACACCGACGATTTGGTTAATTTGTTCTTCAAGTGCTTTTGGATCTGTAATATTTAATCCGTGAACATCTAAAATGACGTTGCCATTATCTGTGATCACACCTTGGCGATAGACAGGATCTCCACCAAGTTTAAGAAGTTCTCTGGCTACATAGCTACGCGCCATTGGGATAACTTCAACAGGCAGTGGAAAATTGCCTAATGTGTCAACATGTTTGCTTTCGTCGACAATACAAACAAATTTGTTGGCAACTGCCGCAACGATTTTTTCACGAGTTAATGCCGCACCGCCGCCTTTAATCATATGACCGTGCTCGTTAATTTCATCGGCACCATCAACATAGACGTCAAGTTGGGCTACATCATTTAATTCAAATACTTCAATACCGAGTGCTTTGAGCTTTTCAGTTGAGGCTTCTGAACTAGAGACTGCACCTTTTATTTCATCATTAATGCTTCCAAGTGCGTCTATAAAATGATTAACCGTGGAGCCTGTACCTACACCGACAATTGTATTTTCTTTTACATGTTCGAGGGCTGCCCACGCGGCTGCTTTTTTCATTTCATCTTGTGTCATAACGTAATCACTTTGTTGTCTTTAATTGAGCTGAGATTATACGCTTAAACACTCGAGTTGTATGACTATAAATTGCATACATAGCACTATTTTTAGCAACGGCAGTAAATTAGCCCCATTGGTAATATTGAGTCGGCGTCAATATCGCAGGAAGAGGAACGTCCCAAGCTTCAATTGGTAATTGACTGACTTTTTGGCAATCATGAGCAAGTCCAACCAAACGAGGCTTTGTCCAACCTTGGTTATAATATGTTGCCAAGGTTCTGTCGTAATAACCGCCCCCCATACCTAACCTGTTTCCTTGTTCGTCAAATGCGACCAATGGCATGAGTAAGAAATCAAGTTGATCAATTGGGCAAATTTCACTGCAATTCAATTTAGGTTCTAAGATAGCATAGCGGTTTTGAGTCATGGTTGAGTTTTTTTCATACCTTTGGAATAGCAAAGTCTTGCCGCTAAAAGGGTGTATAACGGGTAAAAAAACAGCGATATTTTTATCCCAAAGTGATTGAATTAAAAGGTTTGTTTTAAGCTCGCCATCATTTGCAAGGTACACCCCAATTGCGGTGTTTTTTGCTGGGTTTATATGTTGAAAAAAACTAATATTTAGAGAGGATTCAGCTTGAGTTTGAAAATTTTCATCTAGAGACTTTCTTCGTTTTCGTACTTCAATTCGAATATTTTTTCTTAACTCAGAACTTTCTACGTTTGAACTTGAATTTTTTTGCATTAGAACTTCACCATCTCTGGGAAAGCGAGGCTGAAACCAAGTACGATGAGCAATATAAATAAAATAACTAACAGTGTATAAAGTAGCTTTTTAGATTTGGGCTTGGGCTTAGTTTCTAAGTCAAGCTCATCGAACAGCTCGTCGCTTTGCCAGTGTTCGTCATCTTTTTCGTCAATACTTTTCGCTTGTACATCTATCCGTTGTTCTAGCTCTTCTAATTTTTCTTCAATGCGGATCAGGCTACTGGTTATGTAATCAAGAGCTTCAAAGACGCGTTCGTTGGCTGCAGTATCGACTTGTGCTGTGCTAGTTGCACTATTTTGTAGCGGCTGTACTTTGCTTTGAAATCCGTAAATTGCTAGCAGCTTAGCTTGTTTCAAACATTTGTTCTTATCAGCGGCGCCAAAGAGTGGTTTGCCCTGTGTAAACGCGACAATTTTTTCTTTCGACACGCCTAATTTTACAGCGAGACTCTCCATAGCATTTTGGCTATCGGTATCAGCATTAAACCCTACAAAGACAACTCTAAATTGGTCACTCATATATGATCCTATTTTCGTTCTAATATGAAGAGTATACCCAAAAAGTTATCGGAAGCATTGAATTAATCCGTTGAAGTTGGAGGCGGCGATCAATGTGAGCAAGGGAATTGTTGTAAAGGCAAATTATTCTGTAGAGAGAGGAGGGGGGTTTAGCGCGAAGGGCCATCTAAGTTTAAAAGAACAGAGTACTTCGCACCTTGATATGGTGTGAAAGCAACGCCCTCACACCATTGACGATATTAGTACTTCGCAGGCTGCCCAGCTTTAGGTGTTGCCTTTAAGATGAAATCTCTTAAGTCTTGATTTGATAATTTAAGGTCTTCATAACGCAAATACATCATATGACCTGAGCGGTAACCTTTAAAGCTTAAACGCTCTTGCATTTTGCCGCTTGGATCTAAATGCCATAAATTGTATTTACCATCAAAATAGTTAGTGGCACCGTCGTAATATCCAGACTGCACCATAACATGTAGATAAGGGTTTTGTGCCATTGCTAAGCGCAAACGTTCACCCACGTTATTTTTGGTTCTATCCCAAGGACGCACTGGACCAAACATATTGTATTTGATGTCAGTTTTATAATTTAGCTCTTGGCGGAAATAATGATTAATTGCTGGCGTGAATGAATGCAACCAAGACGTTAGCTCTGGCCAGTAATCAGGTATGTCACCAGCGGCACGTTTGTCTATGCCCAGGTAGCGTGAATCTAGTCGGCCGACCGTAAATTCTCTCTCGCGAAGAAGCTCTTTCCAAAACGCGGAATTTGGAATGTCCAAGTTATTTTGTGCGACAAATAGCTCAGATAAACCCGCATACTTGGCAACTTGAGTGATCACGGATTGTTTCTCTTGTGCGCTGATCATGGCACCTTTGGCCAAGGCTGGTAAATAGTGGTTCAGTGTATAAGCTTCGACCTCTTCTAGCAGTTCAAGTAGGTCTTTATTTTGCAGCTCCTCGCTGAGAGCTTTATGGTACCATGCAGTGGCGGCGAAATACGGCAAGCGATTTGCTGCTTTTACAGGTCCGTCTCGCTTAATACCAATATCGGTAGGAGAGACCAAAATAACCCCATTTAAGTACATCCATTGCTTATTTTGCAGCTCATGAGCCAGTCCAGCAACACGTGTCGTACCGTAACTTTCTCCGATCAAAAACTTAGGCGATAGCGCTCTGTCATGGCGGTTGATAAAAGTATTTAGCCAAGTTGCAAGGTATTTGACATCAGCGTTGACTCCAAAAAACTGCTTTTTTTGCAATTCTTTACTTGGCATTTTTCCGTTGCCGTCAGGTAGCATTCTTGAATACCCAGTATTGACAGGGTTTACAAATACGATGTCGGTTGTGTCTAACACCGAGTATGGATTATCTCTAAGCCCGTAGGGTTGAACAGGGAAGCCTTCATCATCGATTTTTAATACTCTAGGTCCGGTATATGCGATGTGCATCCATACAGATGCTGAGCCTGGGCCACCATTAAATGAGATAAGGAGTGGGCGCTTAGAAAGATCTTTGACCTTATCTTTTTTGTAATAAGTATAGTGTAGTGAGGCGATTGGGTTGCCTTCATTGTCCCATAGTGGTTGCGTACCAGTTGAGACCGTATAATTTAGGCGTGTGCCATTTATCGTTGCTTTATGCTTTGTGGTAATTTGATGATCAATATCAAAACTTAATTTTTCAGCTTGTTTAACATTGGCAGCACTGGCTGCGCTAATGCAAAGCAACAATAGACCTGATATTATTTTAGGTACAGCGGTCATGGTAATCCTCAAAATTCACTAATAGTGTCCATTTAATGCTTTTTTTACGCTGAATTCAAAGTGAATGAGACTAAATAGCAATATTCGCAGCCTATTACAATTTGTTTACCAATTAGGGGCGATGCAGGTTTTTTTTGTCACAAAAATCGCGTATATTTCACCCTTATGTCTGTAGTATTAAAGTATTTAGCCCTGTTAAATTCTTGTGTAACTACATCTCTCATTGCAGTCACTAGAGAAAGCTTCCATGCAAAAAGTATTAATTGTTGAAGATAGTAAGGTTGTTCAACAGATCTTACGCCATTTGGCATCACAACATTTAAATGTCGATATAGACTTTGCTTGGTCACTCAAGGAAAGTAAAGCATTACTAAAAAGCAACCGCTACACCTTGGCCTTGGTCGATCTAACTTTACCTGATGCGATGGACGCAGAGGTGGTGCAGTTAACTTTGAGCCACAATGTACCCACAGTCGTACTGACATCAAAAATTGATGAATATAGCCGCCAACAGATGCTCGAAATGGGCGTGGTCGATTATGTGATTAAGGATAATCGTGATTCCTACTTGTATGCGATTAAACTCGTCAGTCGATTGTTAAGAAATCAGGGCTGTAAAGCACTCATTGCCGATGACTCAATGATCAGTCGAGCAGTAATGAGGCAAATGTTAGAAAAGCAGCTATTTACAGTTTTTGAAGCGCAAGATGGTGAGCAAGCGCTTACTATGCTAAAAGCTGAGCATGAAATTAAACTCCTACTTACCGATTATGCTATGCCAACGATGGATGGTTTTGAATTGGTCAAAGCGGTGCGTAATTTCCGGGGGCGTGATGACCTTGCGATTGTAGGGTTGTCTGGTGCTGGAACTCACGGCCTTTCTGCTAAGTTTATTAAATATGGTGCCAATGATTTTTTAATGAAACCTTTTATGAACGAAGAGTTTCATTGCCGAGTAATGCAAACAATGGAGCAATTAAATTTAATTGCTGATATTAAAGATTATGCTCATCGAGATTATCTCACAGGCTTATATAACCGCCGTTATTTCTGCCAACAAATGGATAAATTGCTTAAAACAGGTTTACAACATAGCTGTTTAGCCTTGCTAGACTTGGACCTGTTTAAAGAAATCAATGATAAATACGGTCATTTAGGTGGGGATAGTATCCTTACCCAAGTTGCTCAGCTGTTGACGGATTCATTCTCAGATAGCCTCGTTTCACGAGTCGGTGGAGAGGAGTTTGCTGTGTTGTTAGCTGAGCAAGATATACAGAAGGCAAAAGCTGCGTTTGATGGCTTCCGAAGAAAGTTTGCCAAGAACATTTTCTCCATAGATGAACACAAGTTACATTGCACTGTAAGTATAGGTATCGCAAGATGTGAATTTCCCACGTTGAGTGAGGTAATGCGTCACGCTGATAAAGCTTTGTATCAAGCAAAAGCACAAGGCCGCAATAGTGCAGTTGGTGCCTGCACCAAATCAAATCAAATACTGGAAGAGTGCACCACCTAAGTGCACTTTTTGCAATTCCCCATCTCATTTCAAGTTTTATCTCATTGATTAATAAAAATTAATTTTATTGGCACAAAGGTTGGATTGTGAATTCCATCAACAACAGGAATCACACTCCTCTGGAGGTCAACGATGAAAATGATAAGTGCGATTATCAAGCCATTTAAATTGGATGAAGTTCGCGAGGCGCTCGCCGAATTAGGTATTGAAGGCATGACGGTTGTCGATGTCAAAGGGTTTGGCAGACAACGAGGCCACACTGAGTTATATCGAGGTGCTGAGTATCAAGTCGACTTTATTCCAAAAATAAAACTCGAAATAGCAACACACAGTGAAAATTGTCAGCGAGTTGTAGATACGTTAACACAAGCAGCCAATACCGGAAAAATCGGCGATGGTAAAATTTTTGTGTATGACCTAGAGCAAATAGTGCGGATCCGTACTGGCGAATTAGACGAAGAAGCAATTTGAGAGGCAACTGATGGACAACACAATTATAGAATTACAATTCTCGCTCAACACGTTTTACTTCTTGATATCGGGCGTTTTAGTGATGTGGATGGCTGCGGGGTTTGCCATGTTAGAGGCGGGATTGGTCAGATCAAAAAATACCACCGAAATTTTAACCAAGAATATCGCATTGTATGCGATCGCTTGCACCATGTATTTGTTGATTGGTTATAACATTATGTATGTAGGAAATTCAGAAGGTGGATTTGTCCCAAGTTTTGGAGCATTGATTGGCGAAGCCTCAGCGGATGCGGATCATGCACTAGAGTCTGATTTTTTCTTTCAGGTAGTTTTTGTAGCCACGGCTATGTCTATTGTCTCAGGCGCAGTTGCCGAACGGATGAAGCTATGGGCGTTTTTATTGTTTACCGTGGTATTGACTGGTGTTATTTATCCAATTCAAGGTTATTGGAGTTGGGGAGCTGGATTTTTATCTGAACTGGGTTTTGTTGACTTTGCTGGTTCGGCAATTGTTCATGGCGCGGGGGCTGCGGCTGCACTTGCAGGAGTTTTGCTATTGGGAGCGAGAAAAGGAAAGTATGGTAAGCACGGTGAAATATACCCGATCCCTGGTTCTAATTTACCACTAGCAACACTCGGTACCTTTATTTTATGGATGGGGTGGTTTGGCTTTAACGGAGGGTCTCAGTTGTTTATAGCAGACAAAGAAAACGCCATTGCGGTGAGTCAGATCATGCTCAATACCAATGCTGCCGCTGCTGCAGGCGCGATATCAGCACTACTAGTATGCAAAATTATGTGGAAAAAAGCGGATTTAACGATGATTTTAAATGGTGCACTGGCTGGGTTGGTGAGTATTACCGCGGAGCCTGCCTCTCCAACACCGCTTTTAGCATGTATCATAGGTGCACTGGGTGGCAGTTTGGTGGTGTTCAGTATCGTTACATTGGATAAATTTAAAATTGATGATCCGGTCGGTGCTATTTCTGTTCATGGTGTATGTGGATGCTTAGGGGTAATGATGGTGCCATTTTCAAATGACGAAGCCAATTTTGTATCTCAGTTAATTGGTCTCATGTCCATTCTCGGTTTTGTGTTTGTTACCTCTTATTTGGTCTGGGCGCTTTTGAAAAAGACCATGGGGATCCGAGTTAGCGAAGAAGAGGAACTCAGTGGTATGGACCAGCATGACTGCGGGGTTGACGCGTATCCAGAGTTTGTCACGATACGTAACCACTAGCAGTTAAAAAGATTAAAAAAGCAGGCTTTAGCCTGCTTTTTTGGTTTCAGTGGCCGTTAATCTAAGTTACTCTAGCATCATTCTAGATATCGTAAAAATTACTCCGGTAAATGTCAGATAAAAAACGTACCCCTGCAAAAAAATCAAAGTCGAAGCGCACAACTAAGAAGTCATCAAATTCTAAAAAAATGCCTATAAAGCAGCGCTTAGGGGTATTTAAATCCCGGGTTTTACAAACGCTTTGGTCGCTATTTTGGAAAGGTGGTCTAGCAGTTTGCTGTGCGGTTGCTATGTACGTTGTATACCTAGATGCGAAAGTGAGTAAGCAGTTTGAAGGCAATAAGTGGCAACTTCCAGTGCAAGTATATGCACGAGCTATGACCTTTTATCCAGATCAGTATTTGTCAGAAGATGAAGTGATTTGGGAGTTGGAACGACTAAATTATTCTCGAGTAAATCGCATTAAAAGAACGGGTCAATATCTGGTTCAAGGTCGCACGGTCACCATATATCGTCGCGCTTTTGAGTTTTATGAAGGCGAAGAGTCGGCAAAAGTATTTACGCTTAACTTTGCCGGAAAAAAACTGGCAAGTGTCGTTGATAAGAGTGGTAGAAGAACTTCATCTGAGCGTCTAGAACCTGTGCAAATTGCTCGGATCGGGAATGAAACCAATCAAGACCGAGAGTTTGTTCCTTTAGATAAATTTCCCAATGTACTCAAACAAGCGCTATTGGCCGTCGAAGATCGCAATTTTTATGAGCACCACGGAGTATCCGTATGGTCAATAATGCGTGCCCTTTACAGTAATATTCGAGCGGGAAGAACAGTGCAAGGGGGTAGTACGCTCACTCAGCAGTTGGCTAAAAATTTCTACCTGACACGTGAACGTTCAATTGTACGCAAAATCAATGAAGCTTTTATCGCGTTGATTTTGGACTACCGATATAGCAAAGATGAAATTTTGGAAGCTTACCTCAATGAAGTTTATTTGGGTCAAGCATACAACCAAGGTGTACATGGTATGGGGCTAGCTTCGGAATTTTACTTTGCTAAGCCTGTAGATGAGTTAGAGTTTGACCAAATTGCGCTGTTAGTTGCGATGGTTAAAGGGCCTTCTTATTACAACCCGCGACGATACCAAGAGCGGACTATGGAACGTCGAGATCTCGTACTTAGACTGATGGCAGAAAATGGCATCATCACAACCACTGAATATCGTCAGTCGCTAGAGCGTAAAATTGAGATTCAGCCGCTAAAAGAAAGTTTACTTCAGTCTTATCCGGGGTATCTGGAGTTGGTAAATCGAGAGCTGAAAGGCCTGGTGCCAAATGATGATATTATTCACGCAGGTGTGAGGATATTTACCTACTTTGAATTGCAAAAACAAAGTGCGATGGAAGAAGCTATCACATCTGGCTTACCTTATTTAGAGCGTCGCTTTGGTACTTCAGGACTGGAAGTGGCCATGTTGTCTGTAAATGCAGAAAAGTCTGGAGTATCTGCATTGGTGGCAGGTAGGCAGATGCGTTTTTCTGGCTTTAATCGAGTGTTGGATACAAGGCGCAGTGTCGGCTCTTTGGTCAAACCTGCAATATACTTAACGGCACTGCAAAAAGACTACAACTTGGGCACATTGGTCGATGACTCACCACTTCAAGTAACTGATGCATCGGGTAAAACTTGGTCTCCTGAAAATTTTGATCATGAGTTTCGAGGTCAGGTGCCGCTTTACGAAGCGTTCAGTAAAAGTTTAAACATACCAGCAGTAAACCTTGGGTTAGACGTTGGGGTACATAAAGTAGCAGATACCATGACTGAACTGGGGATAAAAAGTGATATTCCGACGTACCCTTCAATGTTGCTAGGGGCCGTAGAGCTTTCTAGTTTCGATGTTGCTCAAATGTATACAACGCTGGCTGCCGATGGACGTTATAGTGAATTGACCAGTATTTCTGCGATCACCGATTCCAGCGGAAAAACACTCTATAAACACCAACCTGAGCGGGAGCAAAGGTTTGAGCCTGCATCTGTGTACATGACGAAATATGGTCTAAAAAGAGTAACTAAAAGTGGTACTGGTAAGCGTCTTAATAAACACTTTCCTTCGATTCAACTGGCAGGCAAAACCGGGACGAGTAATGATTTGAGAGACAGCTGGTTTACCGGTTTCGATCATAATACCGTTACGGTAACTTGGATCGGCCGAGACGATAATAAACCTGCAAAGTTGACTGGCGGAAGAGGCGCACTTGAGCTTTATATTCGCTATTTGAAACCTCTTAATCCGCAGGCTATTGTGGATGAGCGGCCTGCAGGAGTTAAGTGGGCGTTTGTCAATAAAGCAACGGGTAAACAAGCTGCACCACACTGTGGACCAACTATTCAGTTGCCTCTGCGGGCGGAGCTATTTAACCCACGCCCAAGTTGCGAGTAGACCTTATGTTCTGAACTGACTCATGGCAGACTTTAAATTGGCTGCCATGCTGCTCAGTTGATGGGCATCATCTTGCGTAGCTTCCGCTGAGCCCAATGTATGTTCAGCAAGATCGCTAATTTCGCTGGATTCAGAAAGCGCTTGTTGTGTGGCTTGAGTTTGCTGTTGTACGAGCTCTCGAATGACATGTCCTTGTTGATCAATATCTGTCATGCTTTGCTCGGCGGCACTTAATATTTGATTGGTCTCGTTGGCTGCACTTACCCCTCGCTCCATTTTTTCAACGCTACTCAGCATTTTTTGCTGAGTATTATTTGACGCACTTTGCAATGACTTGATAATCGAATGGATTTCCTCAGTTTGTTGTTGGGTGCGCTTAGCGAGTGTGCGTACTTCATCTGCAACAACAGCAAATCCTCTTCCTTGTTCTCCCGCCCTCGCAGCTTCTATGGCCGCATTGAGAGCCAATAAATTTGTCTGTTCGGCAATTTCACTGATCCCTAGGCTTACTTTACTGATGTTTTGGCTGTCTTGAGCAAGTTTGTCTAACGCTTGTCTACTCTCCTCAAACTCGCGTTGTAACACAGTCATATGTTGGGCGAGCTCAGTCGTATTCACACTGCCTTGTTTAACTTGTTGAGCGGCGGCGCTTGCCAGCTCAGTCGCGTGTTGTGCAGAGGTTTCCACTGAATCTGCGGCATTGGCCATATCGGAAAGGGCATTATGAATGCCGGAAATTTTAATTTGTTGCTGGGCGACATCATGGCGAGTGTCTTGGCTTATGTGACTTAGTTTGTCGGTAGCATGATGCAGGTCGCTGGTGGTATTGTGCACATCTGCTAATAATTCAGTAAAGGCATCCAGCACACGGTTATATTGGGCAACGATATCATTTAACTCATCATCTCCCCGAGAAACAGCTCTAGCACGCAAGTCGCCCTGAGCTGCCTTTTGTGCAGATACCGAAAACTCAGAAATGGTGTCAACAACGGCAAAATAAAAACCTAGCATTAGATACAGAGCGATAAACAGACTCAGCAGAGATGCCGAAGCTACAAGGTTTCGGATCGTTTGTTCTGTACTGAGCTTCTCCTGCAGCAAGGTTTTTAGTGTGGGTAGCGCGGCTTCAATCAAGTCCTGTGTTTTTCGTTGTACATTTCTATGACTGTTGGCAAAAGCGCTGGCGGTCAGCTCAATATCATCTGGCTCGAGTAATTTTGTTCTAATTGCTAGCTGATATTGGTCCAATGCTTTGTTGAGTGCATCAATTTGTCCAGAAAGCTGCTGCTTAACAAATGGACTTTCTTGTGTGGCAACTTCAAGTTTATCTAACAACTGAGCTTTTACTATGGGCAGAGCTTTGTTGAGATTAGACAGCGCGATAAATGAGTCTGGCGTAAAACGACCTCTGCTAATGATGGCATTGGCCTGCTCTGCAATGTTGTTTATTTGATATACAACCTTGGGTAGAGACTCCACCAGTGAACGGTTTAAGTAAGAGCGACTTAAGTCGTTATCAATGGCTAACTTGGAGGCAATGGATACTTGCTCTAACGGCGTGTTGGACGCTTTTGCATTGACTGAAAAGCCATTTTGAGAGAGCAGTCTTTGATTATCTTTCTGACGGCTGTTGATGATGTTCTCTAGCAGTTTAGGGTAGAGGTTCAGACCCTGTTGCTGTTGTTGGCTAACTTCAATTGAGTGAGTCAAAGTTGAATTTAAAAAAAACAGACTTAGTGCCAAAGGCAATAGTAAAATACCGAATACCAGACTGATTTTTGTTTTATATTTTAACTGAGCCATAAATGAGATGGCGGGGCTACATAGCGATCTGAGTCCTGTCATAATTTAAATCTTTGTTATTGAGTCACGAAATAGAGACCTTATTAAGACAAAGAATAGTTCAAAGAAACAGAAATTTTTTTTCAATATGAAAAAAAAGCCCTTAATGGGCTTTTTCTTATGTACTTAACAACCAAACAAGGTTGGCATTTTTTGCTACTTATTTTGCGATTAGCTTTGCGAATGCGCGATCTGCGGCAGATATTGTGTTTTCAATATCTTTATCGCTATGCATCGTGCTGACAAAGCCGGCTTCAAACGCAGATGGCGCAAGGTATACGCCTTCGTCTAACATTAAGTGGAAGAAGCGTTTGAATTTATCTAAGTCACATTCTGTTGCTTGCTGGTAGCTATCGACACGCTGTGCTGAAGTAAAGAAAAAGCCAAACATGCCACCGGCATAGTTGGTTGTTAGTTCAATACCGTGTTTATCAGCCGCAGCTTGGAAACCGGCGCATAAAGCTTTGCTTTTTGCTTCCAATGCATCGTGTAGACCAGGCTCAGAGAGAAGCTCCAGAGCTTTTAAGCCCGCAGCCATCGCAATTGGGTTACCAGATAAGGTACCAGCTTGATATACAGGGCCAACAGGTGCGATGTAATCCATGATTTCACGTTTACCACCAAAAGCGCCTACTGGCATACCGCCGCCGATGACTTTACCTAGGCAAGTCAGATCAGGCACGATGTTGTAATATGCTTGAGCACCACCAAGAGCAACGCGGAAACCAGTCATTACTTCATCGAAAATAAGTACTGACTTGTGTTCATCACATATTGCACGCAGACCTTCTAAAAATCCCTCAACAGGTGGGATGCAGTTCATGTTGCCAGCAACTGGCTCCACGATGATGCACGCGATTTCGTCTTTATATTCGGCAAAAATCGCTTTGACTTCATCCATGTTATTAAAAGATACCGTTAGCGTATGCTTGGCAAAGTCTGCTGGAATTCCCGGGGAATTGGGGACGCCCATAGTGAGCGCTCCAGAGCCCGCTTTTACTAGCAAAGAGTCAGCATGACCATGATAACAACCCTCAAATTTGAGAATCTTATCTCTGCCTGTATAGCCACGAGCAAGGCGTATAGCACTCATGGTTGCTTCAGTACCTGAACTTACCATACGTACAGTTTCAATTGATGGAACCAACTCTTTGACTTTTTCAGCCATCAAGATTTCGGTCTCGGTTGGCGCACCATAGCTTAAACCGTTTTCAACAGCGTCTAACACAGCTTGTTTGATAGCTGGGTGATTGTGGCCAAGGATCATTGGCCCCCACGAGCCAACATAGTCGATGTAACGGTTATCGTCAGCATCAAAGGTGAAAGGGCCCTGTGCTTTTGTAATAAACAAAGGTGTGCCGCCAACGCCGTTAAACGCTCTTACTGGTGAGTTTACACCACCAGGGATGGAAGCTTGTGCACGCTCAAATAAATCTTGGCTAATTGTCATAATGTGTCCTTCTTGATTAACTTTGACGTTTTCTGCTGAACCAAGGTACGTTTGTTTCATACTGTTGTACTTTATTTTCTACACCCAGTGTCAGTGCGAAAAGTGCCATCCGGATCAGTACACCGTTTTGTACTTGTCTAAAGATGGCTAAGTTATCGTTGCTGTTTAAATCGTTATCCAGCTCATTGGCATCGCTGCGGCTATCCCTTGGAAGTGGGTGCATCAGTACAGACTCAGGTTTACAGTGCGCATCGTAAATTGCTTGGCTAATTCTAAATCCACCACGATATTTATTGGCTTCTTCTTGCGATGGAAAGCGCTCTTCCTGGATACGTGTTTGGTAGACGATATCCGCTGCGAGGTTACCTTCCATTTGAGAAACAAGCTCTATTTGATGGCCTGCATTGGTGACCGCGTCGAGGACGTAGTCAGGCATTTGCAAACCGTCAGGTGCAACCATTGAGAATTTAATATTTTTATAATGGCACAGTAGTTTGGACAGAGAATGTACGGTGCGGCCATATTTCAAATCGCCGACCAAAGCGATATGCATACCATCGACTGTGCGATCGAAACGACTAAGTTCACGATCGATGGTCAGTAGGTCTAATAGCGCTTGAGTTGGATGTTCGTTCGGGCCATCGCCGCCGTTGAGTACTGGTACATCGGAGCCTGTCGCAAACTCTGCGACACTGCCAGCATCTGGGTGGCGCATGGCAACCGCGTCAGCATAGGCTGAGATAACACGGGCAGTATCATATAGTGACTCACCTTTTGCCAAGGCGGAGCTTTGCATGCCGGTGGTTTCTCTTACTAGACCACCTAATAAGTTAAATGCAGTACCAAAACTGACACGTGTACGGGTACTAGGTTCAAAGAATAAATTTGCGAGTACGGCACCTTCAAGCACTTGAGTACGTTTATGCTTTTTGGCATACGGCTCCATGCGCTTGGCGACGTCAAAAATTAATTCAATGGCTTCTCTATCGAGTTGATTGACAGAAAGGATGTTTTCACCTTGGAAACTTAGCATGCGGCGATTCCTAATCACAGATTGACAACAGGAGGCAAGGGTGCGCTCCTAACCGAGATAACCTTGGCAACAGCAGGTTACTGGAACGATATGATAGCATAATTGAACGTCAACAGGAGAGTATGACGGCAGGATACCGTCATATTTGTATTAAAAAAATGGTTTTAAGACTGCGAGCAATATGATGGGTAATAGCAAGAACACCGGAAACTCGTTAAAAAATCGATAAAAACGTGTGCTGCGAATATTTCGGTCGTGCTTAAAGTCTGCCAACAGTTTGAAACAATAGGCATGATATATATAAAGAATGATCACAAAGACCAGCTTATAGTGGAGCCATAAATTGTATTTAAACCACTCCCTGCCGTATTCAACAATAGTCAGCACACCAAAAACGGCGGTGAGTACTGCAAAAGGCGTCACGAAGTATAGCAGCCGTCGCTCCATAATTTTGAGCATGGCAGAGCATGCTTTTTCTTCAGTCATGGTGTGATAGATAAATAGCCGAGGCAAGTAGAAAATGCCTGCAAACCACGCGACCATAAAAAAGATGTGCAAAGCTTTGTAAATCAGCAAAGCGCTCATAGTGCCCCTTATTTTTAGTTAAAGTAAACTGTTTCTCATTGTTAGAATATGCCGTAATTTATCCCAACGCACTACGCCCATGATCTGGAGGCTGTCTTTTTGGTTATAGACATACACCGCACCAGAACGTTTATCTTTCAATATTTCAAATGCTTCCGCAAGTGTAGCCTGAGTGCTCAAGCCTTGAAGTGGGATGTATTTAACGGTTGCGCTGTCGTCTGATACCAGCGTCAGGTCGTATTCTGCGAGGCGGTAGCCTTTTTGTTCATCATAGATAATGAGAGGTGTTTGGCTGTCAACGGCTGAAAGCGTGTCTTTAATTTGGTTTTTATCGCTTGAGTAAAGCAACTTAAAGTCTTCTTCCATTTCCTCTACGATCCCCACCTTTTGTAACGCTTCTTTAGCTGGGGAAACTTGATAGGGCAGGCCCTGAAAATCAAGTTGCTGAATAAAAATAGAACGATTGCCAAACACTTGTAGTGCTGTAACATAAGCTGTTGAAATAACGAGCATAGCAGGAACAACGATCTGAGGGTTTGAAGTCAATTCCATCACTGCTGTCAGTGCAGCCAACGGGGCATGTAACGTCGCCGCTAGTAATCCCGCCATACCAAGTACGCCATATGTCCCGGCGACGTTTGCTTCAGGAGAAATAAACTGAGCAAAAAAGGCCATCAAGGTACCCATTACAACGCCTAGTCCGATTACCGGGCCAATTAACCCTCCCGGAATACCGAGTCCTATTGCAAATAAAGTTGCGAGTAATTTGGCGATAAAAATTGTGGTGAGTAGTTGCAAGTCGTCAGGTGTTTCTATCGCTAGTTTAATAGCGCTCATGCCAGAGCCCATGGCTTCAGGTACTAGGTATCCAATTAGGCCTGCGATGAGTCCAGCAAGTAGCAAGCGAGGAAACATGCTGATTGGTTTGAAGGTTTTAATAATGAGCATGAGGTTTTGATTAAACGCAAAAGCAACTGCGCCAAGCGCAAAACCACAAAGGATAAGGTATGGGTAGTGCCAGAAGCTTAACATTTCAATTTGAATTAGAGAGAGCTCAGAAACATTGCCAAATACAAATTGTGTAGCCAGTGCGCCTGTAACAGCTGCAAGCATGATAGGTACAAAAATATGGATTTTGTATTCCCTCAATACAACTTCCATAACAAAAATAACTGCGGCTAGTGGGGTATTGAATGACGCCGCGATGCCTGCTGCCACGCCACAGCCTGCTAGAGTTCTCGCTGCGTTGTGAGGTAAGTGAAGACGTTCTGTAAGGACACTTGCGCCAGTTGCGCCCATATGTACAGAAGGTCCTTCACGACCAACTGAAAAACCGCAAATGAGCGCAATACCGCCTCCAAAGAATTGATTTACCGAGTTCCAAATAGGCATATGGCCGTAATGGAGTTTGATACGGTTAATGACAAAAGGAATACCAAGTCGATAGTGCTTAAATCCAGTTAAGTTGGCAAAAAGGGCAATGATAAGGGCCGCGCCGACGGGCAGTAAAAGCCTTTGATGTTCGGCAAGAGAAGTAAAATCGTCATGACTATCAAGGAAGGCTGACTGAACTAGCTCGATCATTAATCTGAATAAGATTATTAATACGGCAGCAATTAAACCTGCACAAACGCCAAGCAGGCATAGTTGTGCTGATGTTCGAGGTTGTGCAAGGCGCCGTCTAACTTGGTCAAGTGTCATAGTTCATCGCTTGGGATTGAAATTATCTCTTTATTTTATCAAAAGATTAATGCTAAGTCCCTGCCATAAATTTAGCTTTATAGTGTTCTGCTGAGGGATTGGGCAATTTAGCGACTACTCATTGTGGAGCGCTCAGAGATACTTGATTAAAATAGTCGGGTATTAGATAATTCCGCTAATTATTGTACAAGGGTCGAACGCACATGTCAGAAGAGTTACCGATAAAGTTTAGCGATGCAGCGGCAGCGCGCGTAAAAGAGTTGATTGCTGAAGAGGAAAATCCTGAATTAAAGCTTCGCGTATACGTAACTGGCGGAGGATGCTCTGGGTTTCAATATGGCTTCACGTTTGATGAGAAAGTTAATCCAGGCGATTTGGAAATTGAAAAAAACGGTGTGGTCATGGTGGTTGATCCAATGAGTATCCAATATTTGGTTGATGGGATCGTCGATTACACTGAGGGGTTAGAAGGTGCGCGCTTTTTCGTAAACAACCCGAATGCGACAACTACTTGCGGTTGTGGTGCAAGCTTTAGTGTCTAATAGATTCAATTTAAACAGTAAAAAAGCCATGCAATTGCATGGCTTTTTTATGTCGGGTTGGTGACATGGATCATCAGAACAAAAAAGCCCAAGATAAATGCTGAAAAGAGAAGAATATAGATAAAACCACGTTTTCCTTGTCTGATAGGTACATTATTAACCCGCAAGAAGTAATACCATCCAAAGCACAAAACCAGTGGCAATAAAAATAAAATTCGGAACATTCTGAAGCCCTTTTTTTTAGGTTAATTTTAAGATTAGCTGTAAATACTTATTTTTTAAAGAAAAATAAATTATTTCAAATACTGGTACAAGATATAAAATTTTTGTTAAAGTGTACCTTGTACCCTACATGAAAAAAACGAATATAGTTTTTTGAAATTTTATTAGGATTTAGCGTTAAGATAGTCTATACCTAATTGGGTACATAGGAACAACCCTGTTGTTGATACAGGAAATGTGCAAGGCCTGTAAGGCCTCTAGCGAAATAATTTAAGCTACATTAATACAGCCGAGTGAGACGGGCAAATTTCACGAGGCCAGTTGAGATTAATCATCGAGTAGGAGATGTTTATTTATGATGGGTAAAACGGTTTCTTCGGAAGAAAACGGAAAGTTAACAAAATGGTTGAAATCAAAGCGTCATGAGAAAGGTCATACAATGCGTAGCCTAGCTCAAGTTTTAGGAACGCCACACTCTTTCATTGGAAAGATTGAAAACCAAGAGCGCCGTTTAGATGTGATTGAATTCTTACGTTACTGTGAAGCGTTGGAAGTTGACCCGTATGAAGGCTTGTCTTTAATTAACAAAGAAGAGCTTTAACCTGCAACGGGATTAAGAAAACAAGGTGCAAGGAAATGCACCTTAGTCTTGTTTTTTATATGCAGCTTCAATGGCATACAGTTTATGCCTAATAAAATAGAGAAACAGCAATGAAGGGATAACCATAAGTGCTGTGATGACAAAAAATACAGCCCAGTTTCCACCTAACCAATCATCAATGACCACGCCACTATAACTAGATAGCACGGTTCGACCTAAGCTGCCCAAAGAGGCAAGTAAAGCGTAATGTGTTGCACTGAACGTTCTGTCACAGAGCATCGAAATAAATGCGACCATGGCAACAAGTGACCAAGCTTGTGTAAAGCCATCGACAACAATTGCCAATGCATATAGCGACTCTTTTGGTCCAGCTATGGCTATCCAAGAGAAAATTAAGTTGGATGCAGCCATTGCAATGCCACTGATGAATAGCCCTTTAACAATGCCATATTTATGGTTAAAAATACTTCCCAAAAAGGCAAAAATGATGGTAATAAGGCCTGTCCCAAGTTTTGAATACTGCGCAATTTGAGTATTGCTAAACCCCACTTCTTTGTAGAAAACAATCGACATGCGAGCTAAAAAAGCTTCACCAATCTTGAATAAGAAGATAAAAGTTAATAGTGCAAGCGCAGTTTTAACTCCGTTTTTGTTGAAAAAGCTAACAAAAGGGGCAACGAGTGTGACACCTAGCCATGCAAGGAGTTTATTCGCACGGGAATGACCAAGCTGAGATAATTTCTGTTCGTACGCTTTTTGTATTTGTGCTTGTGCTGTATCGCGATGGGAGTCGGGCTCTTTCGCCAATATTGTGACAACAGATAGCAATGCCATTATCATAGCCAACAGAAGATATATGTCGGGCCAACTCACGTTGGGAAGATCCGCAGCAAAAAATGGTATGGCTCCAAGCAGTGCATAGCCAGTCCACCATCCTGACGTTGCCATAGCTGCTGCGGCTGTCGACTTTTCACTCTCAGATTGTGGTAGAACGTCAATTCGATAGCCATCAATTGCAATATCATGTGTTGCGGCAAACAGCGCGATTACAAAGCACAGCAACGCGGCGTAAAATAAGCTGCTTTTTAGGTCGACAAAGGCCAAGCAAGCTGCACTCAGCGTGATGACAAGCTGCCCTAAAAAAATCCAACTCCTTCTTTGACCGAGCTTTTTACCTATGAGAGGGAGAGTTAAGCGGTCAACTAAAGGCGACCACAAAAAATTGATCGTATAGGCACTAAATACAATACCAAATAACCCAATTAAGCTGCGACTAAGGCCTTCATCTTTAAGCCAAGCAGACATTACCGAACCGATAAGAACCCAAGGAAACCCCTGGCTCATGCCAAGAGCAAAAACAGTTAATAGTCGTTTGTCTTTATAGTAGTTTAAATATTGTGCAATGCTTGCTGTTGTCATCATAGTTTAAGCTAGAGCTCTTCAACTGGCAGAATTTCAATGCTGTGGATAATTACCGCTGTTTTAGGAATGAATGAGTAACCAAGCTTTTTGTTATAACCGGTTTCTACTTGCATGATTTTATCTAAGGTTTCATAACCTTCTGTCACATTACCGAATACAGCAAAGCCCCATCCGCGGCCTGGATTTAAATGATTATTGTCATCCATATTGAAGAAAAACTGACGTGTGCCCGAATGAGGTTTGTTGTCTTGATACGCCATTGCGACCGAGTACATTTCATTTTTTAAACCATTGCCACTTTCATTGAAAATGGGCTTGCGTTCGAACATACCATCATAATCTTTGTCGTACCCACCACCTTGAATAACAAAATCCTTTTCATTTACTTCATCGCGTTCAACACGATGAAATACAGAGCCTTTGTAGTCGCCATTGACGACGTACGTCAAAAAGTTATTTACCGTTAAAGGTGCGCGAGAACGGTCGAGATCAATCACTATCTTACCGAGAGAGGTGTTGACTTGAACTCTAGGAAATAAGTTATCTTTTTGTACAAATCGTCCCTCTTTATTTGCTGCGTGGGCAAAACCAGCTGAAACAATTATTAATGCAAATACTAATGTACGGATCATGTCAGTGCCTATTTGTTTTTATTGTGAGATGAAGTTCGTTAGTTCTTTATCTTCCATTATATGCGTGACCAGTTGTTCTGCGAGAGTATTTAATTGTCCTTCGATTTTAGCTTGGTCGTGTTTTAAAGATCCAGATAGGGTACGCTTTCCACTATAAGATTTAGTAAATGTGCTGCCCCCTTTGGATACTGAAATTTTAAACTCCGCTTCTGCGTTACTTTCATGTTTGCTGTAGGATTCTGAGACCAAGGCTAAAAAGCGGTGAATTTCTAGGGTAAGGGTTGTCTTTGCTTCTGGTACTACGTTGGCGTTGTTGGCAGCTAGAGCTTTCTCTAACACAGCTGATACAGTCACAGGTAAGTTGGCATCAGGCAGGTAAACTGCTGGCTCAGTATCGAGGACTTTTACAGTGAACTTGGAAGTTCTTAAATCTACGACATTAACTGTGAGTGGTGTATTGAGCTGAACAATTTGGCCGGCAGAGTATTGAGGATTCATGATCACCGCTTTTGGCGCAGCTGCGCAGCCTGATAAAATAGTTAGCAAGCCCGCAGTTGCGACGGAGTAGAGAGTTTTGGCCATGATTAGCTCCTTTTTATTACACTTAATACGGTAAACTTTTTATTATTGCCCAGTACCTTACAATTACCAAAAAGGCGCTGCAACTTATCTTGGTAATCTAGGTGGCGATTTCCGATTATTCTGAGCTCACCACCATTTCTCAGAGTATATTTGGCCTGTAAAAACATTTGCCACGCAATGTGATCAGTGATGGCCTGAGCTTGGTGAAAAGGCGGGTTGCACAAAACCAAATCAGCACTATTAGGTGCAAAGTCAGTTAGGCAGTCGTTATGAGTAAATTGGCAATGGTTCAACCTTTCTGGCAAGTTGTGATGTACATTTTGTTTTGCGCTGGCAACAGCCATCGCAGATTCATCGACAAAAGTAACTTTTGCGTTTGGCATTCGCTTTAAAGTCTGCAGTCCAATGACCCCGTTTCCACAGCCTAAATCAATAATATTGAGAGGCTTTTTTCCGGCAGGCAAATAGTTAATAAAAAAGCGAGCACCGATGTCTAGGGAGTCACGCGAAAAGACATTTGCATGATTAATCAATGTCATATCAGTGCTTTCTAGCGGCCAAGAAACAGGAAACTTACTATCTACAGGTTTGTTCGTTGTGCTTGAAAAAATTAATCGAGACTTTTTGACTGCGAGGCTTGTTTTGGGCTCAGATAGAAAGTGATTGAAGGACTTCAGCGTTGAGGTGTGTATTTCTTTCGCTTTGCCTGCGGCAATAACAGGGATGTCGGCCGGTAAATGACTTAATTGTGCCAATTGATGCTGTAAATAGCCGGCATTTTTAGGTATTTTCAACACAACCAAGTCTACAGCATGGGGTAGCGTCTCTAAGCTGTGCAAAAAAGAGATATGTGTTAGTGGTAACTGGTTCTCTTTAAGGTTGTGTCGACATGCCGCTGTACTGACAAATGAATCGTTGACAAAATGAATGCTAGGTAATTGTTCTTCCTGTTTATAAAGCGCTGAAATGGCGCAGCTAAGTGCACCGAAGCTGTCGTTTAATACCAATATATTTCGAACACTTGGGTATTCTTCGCTGATATAGTCGATTAGATATTCGTCAGCGGAATCCCATGCTTGTAGGCTGCGATTTTTTTGTTCTAAGGGAAATCGATGTAGAGTAAATGGGTGATTAGCCAAGACCGCGTCGGTTGTCATAGTTCTTTATTTTTCACTAAAATTGTGAGTGCATAATATCATGTCACAGCTGAACAAAGAATGTTTGCCTGAGGGCTTTGCTTATTTTCCGAGTGTTATTTCTTTTGATAAGAGCCTTGCGCTATATGATCATTTAGTTGACAGCATTCCATGGCAGCAACCTCAAATTCAGGTATACGGCAAATATCATCACATCCCACGATTGCAATGTTTTATTGCCGACCGAGAGGTTCGTTATGGATATTCTGGAAAATCATTGGATAACGTGGCATGGCTTCCCGCATTGTCGGCAATGCGGCAGAGATTACAGCGTCAGTACGCAAAGGAATTCAATGCGCTTTTACTTAATTGGTATCGTGATGGGTTGGATACAATGGGTTGGCACAGTGATGATGAAAAAGAGTTAGGCGCAACGCCTCTGATAGTGTCAGTATCTTTGGGGGCACCCAGATTGTTTAAAATTCGCCACAAGCAAACCAGAGAGGTGACGTCAATTATGCTCGAAACAGGAAGTTGTTTGCTGATGACAGGAGAAAGCCAGCGAGATTATGAACACAGCTTGCCCAAGCAAACAAAAGTTACACAAGGGCGAATAAATCTGACATTTAGAACGGTTGGTTAATCGGTATTATCGGCGTATAGTATGTGATGTTTAACAATATGAAAGTAAAGAGTATACCCATGTCTATGCAGGAACATATACACACAAAACTCAAAGATGCCCTTGATTGCACACATCTTGAGGTGATTAATGAAAGCCATATGCACAGCCGCGGGACTGAATCACATTTTAAAGTGATTGTTGTAAGCGATGAGTTTGCAGGGCAGCGTCTATTGCCACGGCACAGACGTATAAACGAAGTGCTCAAGTCAGAGTTAGCGAATGAAATTCATGCGCTAGCGATTCATGCCTATACGCCTGAGGAGTTTAGTGAGCAATCAGCACAAGTGCCGGCATCGCCGACTTGTTTAGGTGGCTCAAAACTTGATAAATAGCTGATCAGACCTGTATTTAGGTCATCAGAGATTACACTATAACGCAATTTTTCTGGCTCCATCTTTTTATATTCTTCATTAAATACTGTAAGAGGTGGGCCTAAATACTTGAAACAAATTCAAAATTTAGTAGGAAATATAATGGTAATTAAGCCGAAGATCCGTGGTTTTATCTGTACAAATGCTCATCCAGCAGGTTGTGCTGCACATGTAGAAGAACAAATCGCTTTTGTTAAGCAACAGGGCGAGCTAAAAGATGGCCCTAAAAATGTACTAGTCATTGGTGCTTCTACTGGCTACGGTCTTGCGTCTCGAATTACTGCCGCATTTGGCTCTGGTGCAAAAACACTTGGTATTTTCTTCGAAAAAGAAGGTACGGAGAAAAGAACTGCCTCAGCAGGTTGGTATAACACGGCCGCGTTTCAAAATGCTGCTGACAAAGCTGGACTGTGGTCAAAAAACATCAATGGTGATGCTTTTTCTACTGAGCTCAAAGAGCAAGCAATCGAGACGATTAAAGCTGAAATGGGCAAAGTTGATCTAATCATCTATAGCCTTGCATCTCCTCGTCGTACAGACCCAAAAACAGGTGAAACACATAGCTCAGTACTCAAGCCAATTGGCGAAGCGATCACAACAAAGAACTTAAATACATCTAAGCGTGTTATTGACGAAGTGAGTGTAGAAGCTGCCAACGAAGATGAAATTGCTAACACAGTAAAAGTAATGGGTGGTGAAGACTGGGAGCTTTGGCTAGATGCGCTGAAGCAAGCCGATGTACTTGCAGATAACTTTAAAACAACTGCATACACTTATATTGGTAAAGAGTTAACTTGGCCAATTTATGGTCATGCTACTATTGGCAAGGCAAAAGAAGACTTAGATAGAGCTGCTGCGGCAATCAAAGCATCGACAGCGGATCTACATGGTGAAGCTTATGTCTCTTCACTTAACGCGGTAGTAACTCAGGCAAGTTCGGCAATACCGATCATGCCACTATATATCTCAGCTTTATTTAAGGTTACTAAAGAAGACGGTACTTACGAAGGTACAATCGAACAAATCCATGGCCTTTTCAATGAAAGCCTTTACAGTGACACGCCAAGGTTTGATGAAGGTGGTCACCTATTCCAAAACTATAAAGAGCTGGAAGAAGGTGTACAGGCGCGTATTCAACACATTTGGGACACAGTCGATACCGACACAATAGACTCAATGACAGATTACGAAGGCTACCATAACGAATTCCTAAAATTATTTGGTTTTGGCGTTGATGGCGTTGACTATGATGCGGATGTAAATACTGTAGTTGAAATCAACAATTTAGTATAAAACTTAACCGCAAGGTGAGGCGCCCGAGCCTCACCTCTATCGAGATTACCCCACAAACCCCTTTTATCTTTTTCTCATTCAATACCACTTTGGTCTATATTGAATTAATCGCAATTAGCTGAACTGAGCTAAAACCATTGTTAAGTCGTATTAATTTGATAATTCTACTCGCATAGTCAGGGCGATTAATGTTAAAATTGCGGAAATATGTGAGGACTATATATCACGACGCTTGTTTTTGGTTGATTTGGCTTTTGTCAAGTCTCTTTTGACTAGGCGGGTTCTTTTTGATACTGAAAACATGATGAGATAGCGGCCGTGATAACTAAAGATTTTTCAATTTCTTTCCGTTAATGTAATGCAAGTGCGTATGATCAACATAAAAAAAGGTCTGGACTTACCCATAGAGGGCGCACCACAGCAAGCTATTCATGATGGCGCTGCCATCAAACGCGTAGCTGTGCTTGGTGAAGAGTTTATCGGTATGCGTCCAACCATGCATGTTCGCGTGGATGACCAAGTCAAAAAAGGCCAAATTCTTTTTGAAGACAAAAAGAATCCTGGCGTCAAGTTTACTGCGCCAGCCTCTGGTGTAGTTAAAGAAATCAACCGTGGTGCTAAGCGTGTTCTTCAATCTGTCGTGATTGAAGTACAAGGCAATGAGCAAATCACTTTTGAAAAGGTCGCAGCTGCTGAATTGAGCAACTTAGATCGTGAAAAAGTGAAAGAAGTGCTTATTGAATCTGGTCAATGGCCAGCGCTACGAGCACGTCCATTTAGCCGTGTTGCAGTACCAAGTGCAACGCCGAGCTCAATCTTCGTGACAGCCATCGATACTAACCCATTAGCTGCGGATCCTGCTGTGATCATTGCCGAAAACGTTGAAGCGTTTGAAGCAGGTCTAGCTGTAGTTTCTCGTCTAACTGATGGTAAAGTATTTGTGTGTAAGCAGTCTGGTAGTAAAGTACCAAGCTCTTCGCTATCACAAGTAGAAGTACATGAGTTCGCGGGTGTACACCCAGCAGGCTTAGTGGGTACTCATATCCATAACTTAGATGCAGTTGGTGCAGACAAGCAAGTTTGGCACTTAGGTTACCAGGACGTTATTGCGTTTGGTAAGCTGTTCCTTACTGGCGAGATCTACACTGACCGAGTTGTTTCTTTAGCAGGTCCTCGCGTAAAGAATCCTCGTTTAGTTAAAACTCAAGTTGGTGCGTCGTTAACAGATTTAGTATCTGGTGAACTTGAAGACGGTGATAACCGAGTCATTTCTGGCTCTGTGTTAGCTGGTAAAACAGCAACCGGCCCTCATGCTTTCCTAGGTCGTTACCACGTACAGGTTTCAGTTCTTCTTGAAGGTCGTGAGAAAGAGCTATTTGGTTGGATTGCACCAGGTAGCAACAAATTCTCTGTTACACGTACATTCATTTCACACTTAGCACCTAGCCGTTTGTTCAAGTTTACAACGTCTACAGGTGGTTCTAAGCGTGCGATGGTGCCAATTGGCAACTACGAGCGTGTAATGCCTCTGGATATCCTACCAACGCTATTACTTCGTGATCTGATCGCTGGCGATCTAGATAGCGCTATCTCTTTAGGTGCGCTTGAGCTTGACGAAGAAGATTTAGCATTGTGTACCTTCGTATGTCCAGGCAAGTACGACTACGGCTTAATCCTACGTGATTGCCTGACTACTATCGAGAAGGAAGGTTAAAAATGGCCTTAAAGAAATTTTTAGAAGACATTGAACCTCACTTTGAACCAGGTGGAAAACACGAGAAGTGGTATGCGCTTTACGAAGCCATTGCAACTGTGTTTTATACTCCTGGTTATGTAAACAAAGGCGGCACGCACGTGCGTGATAACATCGACCTAAAACGTATCATGATTTTGGTATGGATGGCGACGTTCCCGGCTATGTTCTTCGGTATGTTCAACATTGGTCACCAAGCCGCAATCGCGATTGGTAACGGTTTTGACATCGCAACTACTTGGCAAGCTGGTATTTTCCAAGCACTAGGTGGTGAGCTGACAGCAACTTCCGGCTGGGCAGCGAAAATGTTTTATGGTGCGTGTTTCTTCCTGCCTATTTACGGAACTGTGTTCATTGTAGGTGGTTTCTGGGAGGTATTATTCGCATCAGTTCGTAAGCACGAAGTAAACGAAGGTTTCTTTGTAACTTCTGTATTATTTGCATTGATCCTGCCTGCAACTATTCCTTTATGGCAAGTTGCATTAGGTATCACATTTGGTGTTGTAGTCGCTAAAGAAGTATTCGGTGGTACTGGCCGTAACTTCCTTAACCCTGCACTAGCTGGTCGTGCGTTCCTATTCTTCGCATACCCAGGTGATATCTCAGGTGACACAGTATGGACAGCAGTAGATTCGTTCTCTGGTGCAACATACCTAGGTCAAGCAGCGATTGGTTCACTAGATTACAGCAACATGCAGTTGTGGTGGAATGCGTTCTACGGCTTTATCCAAGGTTCAGTGGGTGAAACGTCTACGCTAGCACTGGCAATTGGTGGCTTGTTCTTAATGTATGTTCGTATCGCGTCATGGCGTATCATACTAGGTACTTTCCTAGGTATGGTTGTGATGTCTACGTTATTGAACATGATCGGTTCTGACACAAACGCGACATTTGCTATGCCTTGGCATTGGCACTTAGTGCTTGGTGGTTTCGCATTCGGTATGTTCTTTATGGCGACAGACCCAGTTTCTGCGTCTTTCACTGATAAAGGTAAATGGGCATACGGTGCATTAATTGGTGTAATGGTTGTTCTTATTCGTGTTGTTAACCCGGCATACCCAGAAGGTATGATGTTAGCAATTCTATTCGCTAACCTATTCGCACCACTATTCGACCACTTTGTAGTGCAGTCTAATGTGAAGAGGAGATTGGCACGTGTCTAGTAACAATGAAACTATCGGCAAAACGTTAGGCGTTGTTGTTGGTCTGTGTTTAGTGTGTGCAATCGTCGTATCTTTTGCGGCAGTACAGTTACGCCCACTACAGCAAGCTAACAAAATTGAAGATGTTCAACGTAATATTCTAGCTGCGGCTGGTTTTAAAGACGTTGAAAACGTTGCTCAAAAGTACAACGAAGTAATCGATGCGCGCGTTGTTGACTTTAAATCAGGTGAGTTTGTTGAAACTGATCCTAACTCATTCGATTTTACAATGACTAAGTTTGATGCAGAGCGCAGTTTTGCACTTCCTAAAGAAGAAGACTTAGCTGGTGTACTTCGTATGACTCATGAGTCTCCTGTATACCTTGCTAAAGGCAGCAATGGTCAGGTTGAGTCAGTGATCCTACCGATTCAAGGTTACGGTCTTTGGGGCATCATGTATGGTTTCATCGCTCTTGAACTTGATACAAAAACCATTAAAGCTATCAACTTCTATCAGCACAACGAAACCGCTGGTCTTGGTGGTGAAATCCAGAACCCTAAGTGGACAGCTACTTGGGAAGGCAAGCAACTACCTGTTGATATCGTAAAAGGCACTGCTGGCAGCGATGTAAATAAAGTAGATGGCATCTCTGGTGCAACACTGACGTCGAACGGTGTTGAAAATACATTCAAGTTCTGGACAGGCGATAAAGCGTTTGGTCCATTCCTAGCGAAAGTACGTGAAGGGGCATTGAACTAATGGCTAATGCAAAAGAAATGAAGGAAGTCTTGTTAGGACCAGTCTTCGCAAACAACCCGATTGCTCTGCAAGTATTGGGTATTTGTTCTGCGCTAGCGGTTACTTCAAGCCTTAAAAATGCGCTTATCATGTCACTAGCTTTGACTGTGGTAACTGCGTTTTCAAGCTTATTTATCTCGTTGATCCGTAATCACATTCCGTCAAGTGTACGTATCATCGTTCAAATGACGATTATCGCATCGTTGGTAATCGTTGTTGACCAAACACTTCAAGCATTTGTTTATGCAACAGCTAAAGAACTTACCGTATTCGTTGGTCTAATTATTACCAACTGTATCGTAATGGGTCGTGCTGAAGCGTACGCAATGAAGTCGCCACCGCTTATGTCTTTCTTAGACGGTATCGGTAATGGTCTTGGTTACTCTGTAGTTCTACTTACAATTGGTTTTGTTCGTGAGCTATTCGGTGCAGGTGCACTATTTGGTGTTGAAATTCTTCCACTTGTTGCTGACGGTGGTTGGTACCAGCCAATGGGTCTATTAATTATGCCATTCAGTTCATTCTTCCTAGTTGGTTTCTTCATTTGGGTACTACGTACTTATAAGAAAGACCAAGTAGAAGCGAAGGCATAAGGGGAGAAAGATGGAACATTATCTTAGCTTATTTGTAAAAGCTGTTTTCATTGAAAACTTAGCGCTATCTTTCTTCTTAGGTATGTGTACATTCCTTGCGGTATCTAAGAAAGTAACTACCTCATTTGGTCTTGGTGTTGCTGTAATCTTCGTACTAGGTGTTGCTGTACCGGTAAACAATATTGTTTACCACGCAGTACTTGCACCAGGTGCGTTAGAGTGGCTTGGTTTCCCTGAAGCGGACTTGAGCTTCCTGAAATTCCTGACTTTCATCGGTGTAATTGCAGCACTCGTACAGATCCTAGAGATGACTTTGGACAAGTTCTTCCCTGCGCTATATAACGCGCTTGGTATTTTCTTGCCACTTATCACTGTAAACTGTGCGATTTTCGGTGCGGTAGCATTCATGGTAGAGCGTAACTATAACCTTGCAGAATCAGTCGTTTTCGGCGTAGGTTCTGGTGTGGGTTGGGCGCTTGCAATTGTATTGCTAGCTGGTCTTCGTGAGAAGATGAAGTATGCTGATATTCCTGATGGTCTTCGTGGTTTAGGTATTACCTTTATCACTGTAGGTCTAATGGGCTTTGGCTTCTTGTCATTCTCTGGTATTTCACTTTAATTAGCGAGGAAACTATACGATGGAAACGATTGTATTAGGCGTAAGTATGTTCATCGCTATCGTTGTGATCTTGGTGCTAGTCATCATCGCAGCGAAATCGAAGCTTGTACCAAGCGGTGACATCACGATTGGCATCAACGGCGATGCTGACAAAGCAATTACTTCAGCACCAGGTGGTAAGCTTCTAGGCTCACTAGCTGATGCAGGTATCTTCATTTCATCAGCATGTGGTGGTGGTGGCTCTTGTGGCCAGTGTCGCGTACATGTTCACTCTGGTGGTGGTGATATCCTTCCAACTGAGCTTGACCACATTACTAAAGGTGAAGCGCGTGAAGGTTGTCGTCTAGCGTGTCAGGTTGCTGTTAAGACTGACATGGAAATCGAAGTAGAAGAGTCTATCTTCGGTGTTAAGAAGTGGGAATGTACAGTTATCTCTAACGATAACAAAGCGACATTCATTAAAGAGCTTAAGCTTGGTATCCCTGAAGGTGAGGTTGTTCCTTTCCGCGCAGGTGGTTATATCCAGATTGAAGCGCCAGCTCACCACGTTAAATATGCTGACTTCGATATTCCTGACGAATATCGTGGTGACTGGGAGCGTTTCGGTTTCTTCAACCTTGAATCTAAAGTTGATGACGAAACAATCCGTGCATACTCAATGGCGAACTACCCAGAAGAGTTTGGCATCATCATGCTGAACGTACGTATTGCGACTCCGCCGCCAAATAACCTAAGCCTACCTTGTGGTAAGATGTCATCGTACATCTGGTCACTAAAAGAAGGTGATAAAGTAACTATTTCTGGTCCATTCGGTGAATTCTTCGCGAAAGAAACTGAAGCAGAAATGGTATTTGTTGGTGGTGGTGCAGGTATGGCACCGATGCGTTCACACATCTTTGACCAGCTTAAGCGTCTTAACTCAGACCGTAAGATGTCTTTCTGGTACGGTGCACGTTCTAAGCGTGAGATGTTCTACGTAGAAGACTTTGACGGCCTAGCTGCTGACAACGAAAACTTTGAGTGGCACGTAGCACTTTCAGATCCTCAACCAGAGGACAACTGGGAAGGTTACACAGGCTTCATCCACAACGTATTACTAGAAAACTATCTGAAGGACCATGAAGCGCCTGAAGATTGTGAGTTCTACATGTGTGGTCCACCGATGATGAACGCGGCTGTTATCAACATGCTGAAAGATCTTGGTGTTGAAGACGAAAACATCCTACTTGATGACTTCGGTGGTTAATTAGGAATTTAGATATGATGATAAATCGTATTTAATAAGATTAAACCCCTAGGGCGCGCTCTAGGGGTTTTTTTATTTTGTTTAAGGACTAAAAAATAGATGCAAAAACTAGGCACTTTATTCTCAGTTGTTTTTTTAGTGGTTTTCTTGTCAGCCTGCGGACAGCAGCAGTCTCAACAAAAGCCGGTTGAAATAAACGGCAAAACTATGGGGACGACCTACAATATTAAAGTTTTCCCAGGTCCAATAGCACTGGAGGCGGAGCGTTTTAAAAAAGAAGTCGATGACACCTTGATTGCTGTTAACCAATCTATGTCGACATATATCCCGGACTCAGAAATTAACCGTTTTAACCGCCTTGATGCAAACACAGTGATGCCAATCAGTAGTGACTTTCGAATTGTAGTCGCTGAGTCTATTCGTTTAGGTCAGTCGACTAAAACCTTAGATGTGACAATGGGGCCTCTTATTGATTTGTGGGGTTTTGGTCCGGATAAAAGGCCTACTAAAAGGCCATTGCAGGCAGAAATTGAAGCTATGCAGGCAAACATCGGGGTGAATAAACTTCAGCTCACCTCAGAAGGTCTTGCTAAAGCTTTGCCTCATTTAGAGCTGTCATTTTCAGCTACGGCTAAAGGTTACGGAATTGACAAAGTCGCTGAGTTAATCGAGAAAAAAGGGTTTTCAAATTATATGGTAGAGATCGGCGGTGAACTTCGAATTTCGGGCAGTAAGCCGGAAGGTGTACCTTGGCGTATCGCCATCGAAAAACCGGATGCACCTGCTGGGCAACGTCAAATTCACCGTGTTGTAGAGCCAGGTAATAATGCCATCGCGACATCTGGGGATTATAGAATTTTCTACGAAATGGATGGTGAAGTATTTACACATTTAATTGACCCAGGTACAGGTAAGCCTGTACGTCATGACTTAGTGTCTGTAACGGTATTGCATCCATCTGCAATGACAGCCGATGGGCTGGCCACAGCGCTCACAGTGATGGGGACACAACGAGCGAGAGCTTATGCAGAAAAACATAACCTACCAGTATATTTGATTAGTAAAACCGATGCTGGGCTAGAGACATTCTCAAGTACAGCTTTTGCGCCGTATTTAGATGTAAAAAAGTAACCAGTGAATTAGGTTAAATATCATTGCTTTTAGTGTGGTAAATTCATTCAACTTTGGCAGATTTAGATATATAATATCGAAAGTATACCGTCAGTTGCTTGGATATTGACCAAGCTAGTTTATTGAGGGGCCTTTGCCTATGTCACTATTTATTCTTACCTTTGGATTACTTGTATTGATTGCTGCAGCTATGGCTGTGGGTGTTATAGTTCAGAAAAAATCAATGGCAAGCAGCTGTGGTGGTTTAGGCTCTATGGGTATCGACAAAATTTGTGATTGTGATGATCCATGTGACAAGCGTAAAAAGCGTTTGGCGAAAGAACAGTCTTGGCGCGAAAACCAAATTTTATAAATTGATTTAAAAACGCAGGGTATCCTGCGTTTTTATTGTCTGTTTGATCAGATGATCCAAACTCTTTATTTTGTTCGTCATACCAAAACAACACAGTCGGGCAAGCTGTTGGGTAAAACTGACCCTCCCCTTACCACTGCTAGTCATCAGCAATTACTCACTATTTTTGATTCTCTTTCCAAGCCTGATAGGGTGATAAGTTCCCCAAAACTTCGTTGTTTGGAGCCAGCACAAACATATGCTGAAAAATCAGGTCTCATCCTATCTATAGAAAATGAGTTGCAAGAGATGGATTTTGGACTTTGGGATGGCAAAAGCTATGATTGGTTGTGGCAAAATACAGCTCAACCAAGTATTGGTGAATTCTGGCAAAACCCTTGGGATATCGCAGTTCCAGAGGGAGAGTCCATGATTAGCTTCAGCACTAGAATCGCATTGTGGTGGCACAATTTTACTGCCGATCGCACCGATGACACTGTTTTGATAGTGACTCACGGCGGCGTGATAAAACAGTTGCTAGCACTTTGGCTCGAGCTTCCTAACGGTGTCTCAAGTCACTTAAATTGTTTTGAAGTTGGTTATGGCTGCGTGGTTAAAGTAACCGTTTTTTATGATGAAAATGGCAAGGCATGGCCCAAAGTTGTGTTTTAGCCATCTAGACTTCATAATACACAAAATTATTTCGACATCACTTGGGAATGAGGTGCAAGCCCTCAGCTGTCCCCGCAACTGTAAGTGCGTCAGATCGACTAGCCGCACAAAGCCAGATACCAAGGTTGAAATAACAGCTTAAGCGGGCGCACTTAAGTTACATCCACATGTTTCATTTGTTTTGCAAGCTGTAGTGATGTGTGCCCGAAAAAGAGGAATTATGGCGGCAGCACAAGTATCAGTTAGTAACCTACATCTAGTTATCAATAATAAATCCATTTTAACTGACATGAGTTTTTCTATCGAACAGGGGCAGTTCCTTGGCTTGATAGGTCCAAATGGAGCAGGGAAATCTTCATTGCTACGATGCCTGTACCGCTTTCAAGATCAAACATCTGGTACTATTACGATAGATGGTAAAAATATCGCGGAATTTAACCGGCAAGATTATGCACGTAAAGTTGCAGCTGTACTGCAGGAGATCCCAAGTCAGTTCAACCTCGGGGTGTTTGATGTGGTCGCAATGGGTTTGACCCCCCATAAAAGTCTATTTGCGAGTGTGTCTCTGCGCGATAAACAGGCCATTCAAGAAGCGCTATTAAAAGTCGGATTGACTTACAAACAAAAGCAGCCCTACGAATCGTTGTCAGGAGGGGAAAAACAAAGGGTTATGATTGCAAGAGCAATTGTGCAAAGCCCAAGTTTGCTGCTGATGGATGAGCCGACCAGTCACCTGGATGTGAAATATCAAATTGAAATTATGGCATTGGCAAAATCACTGGGGATCACGGTCGTTGCTTCCTTTCATGATTTGAACCTAGCTGCTGCATTATGTGATTCAATTTTGGTTATAAATAATGGAAAGTTGGTTGCGCACGGTTCACCACAAAGTGTGGTCTCATCGTCTATGCTTGCACAAGTTTTCGGTGTAAATGCGGATGTAACTTTGCAGCAATGTGCTGAGCGTGAGCACGCTATTCCCCATATTCGCTATCAATACCAGTCACTGCAATCTGCGATTAATAGCGGTACCTCAAGGAGTCAGCGATGAGGTTTGCGGCAAGTAACGTTTTGTTGTTGGTGTGTTTATTTACCTTCGTTTGTAGCCTGAGCATTGGTGCAGTACAGGTTGACTTTTACGATGTATGGTTAGCACTTTGGTCATATGACAACACACAATTGGCGCAAAAAATCGTAATAGAGCTCAGGCTTCCACGAGCCGTTCTCGCATTTTTGGCTGGCGCAGGGCTGGCAACAGCAGGGCTGATTTTACAAACAGTTACTCGCAATCCTCTTGCTGATCCATATCTTTTTGGCATTTCTTCTGGTGCATCATTTGGTGTAGTTTTACTACTCACCTTGTTTGGGGTTCAAAGTGGGTTAGCGATGTCTGGGGCAGCACTTCTTGGCAGTATATGCGCAATGAGCTTGCTGCTTTTGATTGCTTATCATAAAGGAACTGCACAAATAGAAAATATGCTACTTGCTGGTGTTGCGCTATCTTTCTTGTTCAATGCCTTCACTAGCTTGCTTTTGTATTGGAGTGATCCTCAAGCGGTCAGTGCCATTATATTTTGGAGTCTCGGCAGTTTTAGTCGAGCTGATTGGGCTTGGATGTGGTTACCATCGATTGTTGTAATAAGTGGGTTGGTGATTGTAATTTGCTTTAGGCGACATTTAAATGCGTTGCTTTTGGGGGACGAAAGTGCTGTTACGCTGGGGGTTAATGTTCATCGACTACGCTTGGGCATGTTACTGGTAAGCTCTTTGTTGACGGCAGTGTTAGTTGCAGCGTGTGGTGGTGTCGGATTTGTCGGGTTAATGATCCCCCACATTGTGCGTTTTTTCATTTCCCAAGCTCGCGTACTCGGTATGGTAGTTACTGCCTTAAGCGGTGGATTGCTGATGCTGTGGGTAGATGTCATAGCGCGTATCATCATTGAAAATCAAGAGTTACCCATTGGCGTTATCACAGCAGCAATAGGTAGTGTATTTTTTCTTTCTTTGCTTATGTTCAGAAAACGCACCGCAAGTATTTAATGAGGCTTAAAATGATCTCTCCTTTGGATTTAACGTACAGCAATTTTATTCAGCAAAAAATAGATATGAAGACCAAGCCTAAAGGCTCTTTAGGTAAATTGGAAGCACTGGCAAAACAACTGGTTTTGATTTATGCACAAGGCATTGGAGAGCGATCTCTGTCGTCAATGCAATTTGCTATTCAAGAGCCAAGTATCAGTGTGTTTGCAGGCGATCACGGTATAGCGAAAGAAGGTGTATCGATAGCGCCTAGCGAAGTCACGGGCCAAATGGTTGCTAACTTTGCAAGCGGCGGTGCCGCTATTTGTGTTTTAGCTCGTCAGTTAGGGTGGCATTTAAATGTTGTTGACTGCGGAATTTTAACCCCTGTTCCAATGTCCAATGTCGTCGATAGTCGACTCGGTGCAATAACAGCACCATTCCATCAACAACGTGCTATGAACTTAGCCCAATTAGAAGCTGGGTTTGTGAGCGCTAAACGGCTGGTTGAAGCTGACATACAACGCGGTTGCAACCTTTTTGCATTTGGTGAAATGGGTATCGGCAATACGACCTCTGCTGCTGCGATATTTTCAGCTATGTCTGGACTGCCTCCGTCACAGACCGTTGGGCAGGGGACAGGTGTTAATCAGGAGGTTGTCAATAAGAAACAGCGTTTAGTGAAACAGGCATTAGCAAAGCACAAGCTAGATAGCACCAAACCCGAAGAGGTTTTACTGTCTGTTGGTGGGTTTGAAATTGTTCATATAGTTGGTGCAATACTGGCCGCCGCCGAGGCACAAAAACCAATTGTCATCGATGGTTATATCGCTACGGCAGCCGCCATACTGGCAATTGCGATGGAACCACATTGTAAGCACTATATGATATTTGCCCACTGTTCAAACGAACAAGGACACAAGAAAATGTTGGATTATTTAGAAGTAGAGCCATTATTGCATTTAAATATGCGATTGGGAGAGGGCAGTGGTGCAGCGCTTGCTCTGCCAATAATTCAAAGTGCACTCGCAATTTACAATGAGATGGCGAGCTTTTCAGACGCGCAAGTAACGCAAGTTGTAAAATGATATGGGACAACTCTCTCTATTTAAACTTGCTGTTATTTTTCTCACCCGTGTGCCAATCAAACTAACAGCTCCTGTGAGTGATGAGCACATCAATCAAGCTGCTCGGTATTTTGCTTGTGTGGGCTTGTGCATTGGTTTGTTTATGGCGTTAGTTCTTTGGGCTATGTCACTATTCTTGCCATTTGGTGTGGCAATTGTATTTACACTTGGCGCGAGCTTACTTCTTACAGGCGCATTTCATGAAGATGGATTTGCAGACGTTTGGGATGGTTTTGGTGGGGGATGGAGTCGGCAACAAAAACTCGACATTATGAAAGATAGTCGTCTGGGTACCTATGGTAGTGTGGCGTTATTATTATTGCTACTCGGTAAGTTTCAACTCATGCTTGCACTGAGCGAAAACTTAGCTGCACTGCTGTGCAGTGTGGTGCTTGCACAGACCCTGAGTCGGGTTAGTGCAACGAGTTTAATTGGTAAACTACCTTATGTTCAACTTGATGCACAAAGTAAAGTAAAGCCTATTGCTAAAAGCTTAAATACTCAATGTCGCACAATTTTGTATGCCTCTGGGGGCATGATTTTATTTTTGACTTATCTGCTTTCTCTTGTGTCTATCTGGCAAATTCTAACACTCATTGTCATTTTGTGGGTAACGCGATGGTTATGTCAGCTATGGTTCAGACATCAACTTGGCGGATACACTGGCGATTGTTTAGGGGCAGCGCAGCAGCTCTCAGAAATTGCCATCTATACTTATTGCGTGGTGAGCTTTTTATGACTAGACGCGTAGAATTTATCCTTGGCGGTGCTCGATCTGGAAAAAGTTCGATGGCGGAGCACAGGGCGCAAAACTGGTTGGCTTCAGGTAATGTTCAAGAGCTGATTTATGTGGCAACGGCTCAGAGTAAAGATGAAGAAATGGCGCGCAGAATTGCGCATCATAAAGTCAATAGAGACCCCTGCTGGCAAGTCATTGAGTGCCCTTGGCACATAGCGCCCATCATCGCTCAATTAAAACCTTCACAATGTGTATTAGTGGATTGTTTAACACTCTGGCTGACATTCGGCTTGTGTGAGGTTGAGTGGTCAGAATATCAAACACAAAAAAAGCACCTGATTGACGCGTTGTTGGCGACTTCTGGAAGCGTGATACTTGTGAGCAATGAAGTGGGTCATGGCATTGTGCCTCTAGGTGAATTAAGTCGCCAATTTGTTGATGAATCGGGTCGATTGAATCAAGAGATTGCGAGCATTGCCGATCACGTGGACTTTGTGATGGCGGGTTTGGCATTAAATTTAAAACGTGGTTTAAAATGAAAACAATAATGGTTCAAGGAACTACCTCTGATGCGGGTAAAAGCACTTTGGTGGCTGGTTTATGCCGTTTGGCTGCAAGAAAGGGCGTGCAAGTCGCCCCGTTTAAACCGCAAAATATGGCGCTTAATAGCGCGGTTACTCCTTGCGGAGGAGAGATCGGGCGCGCACAAGCGCTCCAAGCTATGGCGGCAAAAGTCCCATTAAGTGTCGACTTTAATCCAATTTTGCTAAAGCCTAACTCGGACACCGGTGCACAGGTGATTGTGCATGGTCAGGCACTGACCAATATGGAAGCGGGTAGCTATCACGATTATAAAGCGGTTGCTATGCAGGCTGTACTGGAGTCTCATCAACGTTTGTCACAGTCTTATCAGCTTTGTTTGGTAGAGGGAGCGGGAAGCCCAGCAGAAATCAACCTTAGAGAAAATGATATTGCCAATATGGGGTTTGCTTGTGCAGTAAACTGTCCCGTTATTATCATTGCAGACATCGACAAAGGAGGCGTATTTGCACATCTAGTTGGTACCTTGGCACTGTTAAGTGAACAAGAACAGGCGTTGGTGCAAGGGTTTGTGATTAATCGATTTCGGGGGGATATCGGGTTACTACAATCCGGATTAGATTGGCTAGAGGAGTATACTGGTAAACCTGTATTGGGTGTTTTGCCCTATCTATATGACTTAGCTTTAGATGCAGAAGATGCGGTAACAATAGAAAACCGAACAGATAATGCAAGTTTACATATTGCTGTTTTACTATTGCCTCATATTAGCAACCATACTGACTTTGATAGTCTTAGGCTAAACCCCAAGGTGGATTTGAGATATGTTCGCCATGGAGAAAAGATTGGAAGCGTTGATCTCATTATTATTCCAGGTAGTAAAAATGTCATTAGTGATTTGGCCTTTTTGCGTAATGAAGGATGGGATCAGGAAATCGAGCGTCATTTGAGGTATCAAGGAAAAGTTTTAGGGATTTGTGGTGGCCTGCAAATGCTTGGGCAAAAAATAGTAGATCCGCTTTATATAGAATCGTCACAAAGGCTTACCATGGCGCTTGGTTTAGCCGCCTTAACTACCGAGTTGAGAGAAACAAAGCAACTAACCAATGTGTCAGGGCACTGTTTATTGAACAATGGGAAAGTTGATATATCAGGGTATGAAATTCATTGTGGTCAGAGTGTGGGTGAGGCACTTGAGCGGCCATTTTTAACTTTCGTCGATCACCCGTTAGGCGCGGTTAAGGATGGCTTTATTTCCAACGATAATCTGATGGCGGGTACTTACTTACATGGTTTGTTCGATAATCCCGATACCAGTACCGCGATTTTGCAGTGGGCCAGCAATGGTAAATTTGATTGTGGTGGGTTTGACTTAGCAAAACACCGCGAAGCACAATTAGAAAAATTAGCTGATATTTGTGAGCAGCACCTAAATATAGACAAGATTTTTGCACTCGACGTATAGGAGTCAAGTATGACAGATAAAAACCAAGATAAGCATAAAGAGAGACAACAAAAAGTCAAAGAGCAAGTTGATCAAAAAGTTGCACAAGCCACCATTGAACAAGGCATTCTGCAAGTGATCACCGGTAACGGCAAAGGTAAGTCGACATCAGGTTTTGGCACAGTGGCGCGTTGTGTCGGTCATGGTATGAAAGCGGCAGTTGTGCAATTCATTAAAGGAACTTGGGAGTGTGGCGAGCGTAACTTGTTGGAAAGTGCAGGCGTACCGTTTGCTGTTATGAAAACAGGCTTTACTTGGGAAACTCAAAATAGAGATACAGATACGCAAGCAGCTCAAGCGACGTGGCAACAAGCGAAGGCTTGGCTTCAGGACGATGATATTAACTTAGTGTTATTGGACGAACTAACCTATATGGTGAGCTACGATTATTTAGATTTAGATGAAGTGATTGAGGCATTGAATAACAGGCCTAAAATGCAATCTGTGATCATCACAGGTCGAGGAGCACACCGTCGGTTGACCGAGTTGGCCGATACGGTGAGTGAAGTCAGGAATGTTAAGCATGCTTTTGAAGCGGGCATTCAAGCACAAAAAGGGTTCGACTACTGATGGTCAAACAGGCTTTCATGCTATTTATAGTTGTGCTGGTTTGGACAAAGAGCGCGCAGGCACAATCGGATAAAGCATTTAACCGCATAGTCGCACTGGCACCGCATATTGTAGAAAACCTCTATGCAATCGGTGCTGGAAATAAAATAGTGGGTACAGTTGAATATGCAGACTATCCAGAGGCTGCAAAAAAAATTCCTCGTATTGGTGGGTTTCACGGTATTCAGTTAGAAAAAGTCTTGGCGCTTAAGCCAGATCTGGTGATCGTATGGCAAAGTGGTAACAAAGAAGGAGATATTGAAAAGCTTAAATCGCTTGGTATTCCTGTGGTTTACAGTGTGGCAAAAGACATTCATCACGTTCCGAGAGAGCTAATAAAGTTGGGAAGACTGACTGGACGTGAAGCGCAAGCTAAGTTGAAAGCTGATAAGTTTCTTTCTGATTATCATGCACTGGTTGAAAAATATAAAAACATGCCGTCACTCGATGTCTTTTATCAATTATGGCCGTCACCTATGATGACGGTCAGTGGAAAAACCTGGATACATCAAACGTTATCAACGTGCCAGGTGCGCAATGTCTTTGCTAATGCGACAACAGAGTATCCCCAAATAAGTCTTGAAAATGTCATAGCTAAGCACCCACAAGTTATTATCATTCCAAATGAAAAGGCAAAAAAACAGCCTCCAAAAGTCGATTGGGGACGATGGACCGAAATTCCAGCCGTAAAGCACAATCAGTATATTGAAGTCGATGCAGATATGCTGCACCGCTTTAGTACTCGGATGCTGACAGGCGTGAAAGATATGTGTGATAAACTGCATGCATCACGAACTTACTACGGAAAACGAACATGACAACATGGCAAGAATTGTTAGGAGCAGAAAAACAGCAGCCTTATTTTCAGGATACGATGAACTATGTTGCACAAAGGCGTAACGAAGGCGTTACTGTCTTCCCGCCACAAGCACAGGTGTTTGAAGCTTTTAAAGTTACAGAACTCAATGAGGTTAAAGTCGTAATTCTGGGTCAAGACCCTTACCATGGTCCCAATCAAGCTCACGGATTATGTTTTTCTGTATTGCCCGGTGTTAAAGCTCCACCTTCTTTAGCGAATATGTACAAAGAGCTGGCGACAGATATCGCTGAGTTTACGATACCCGATCATGGCTATTTACTACCTTGGGCACAGCAGGGGGTATTATTACTGAATACGGTATTGACCGTAGAGCAGGGTCAAGCGCATTCTCATAAACATTTAGGGTGGGAGCGTTTTACCGATGTGGTGATAGCACAGCTCAACGAACATTGTGAAGGCGTTGTTTTCCTTTTATGGGGGGCACATGCCCAGAAAAAAGGAAAAGCAATTGATAAGTCGCGCCACCATGTTTTGCATGCGCCACATCCGTCCCCTCTATCAGCACACAGAGGGTTCTTTGGCTGTCAACACTTCTCGAAAACTAACAAACTACTCGAATCAATGGGTAAAAGCCCCATTAATTGGCAAGTGTAAGCTAGTTACTGGCATGCTTTTACATGCCAGTGCAAACGCTCAGACAAACAAAAGGCTCTAATTTATAGAGCCTTTATGTCAAATAAAGTCGAGTTCGTCTAAATCGACGCTGTCTGCGAATATGTCTAGTTCTTCTAATTCCTTACGAAGGCGTTGTCGGTCTTTAAGCGCTTCTATTTCACGCCACTTTCTTTTTTTCCCCTTCGATGAGGTTTTCTTTTTTGGTTCCGGACTTTCTATTACTTCAATCATATCGTCTAGGCTATCCATGAATATCTCCTATTGATGTACTAACCTCAAAACATGTGTTTTAGCATTACCCCATTTGCACGAAAAACACACTTGAGTAATGCTGGTATACCACAGACAGTAGAAAAATAAAACACTAATATGTATTTAAAGTGAAAACAAAGTGACACTTTAATTACAAAGGCCGGTTCGGAGAATACTGCAGTTTTTGAATGAAAGGCGGCTCTGGTTAGGGTACTATTGCGTTCCAATAATAAAATAAGTAATGGAAATGTTTATGAAAAAAACAATACTAGCCTCTTCTCTTTTGTTCGCTTCTCTTAACGCTATGGCTAACCCGTCTGGCAAGTCAATAGATCTTGTTTTTAATTGTGGCGAAAATTTTGCGATTTCAGCTGGTGGTAAGCTATACCTACTAGACAGCACAGCCTTTTCTGAAGCCCAGTACAACCGTTTGTATAGCATGGCAATGACCATGGTAACGACAGGCAAAGCTGCGGGGAATGTATTCACTTCTGGTGGTACAATCAGGTGGTGTGGTAACGATGTGACTAAGATTACAAACTTGAGTATGCGTCGATAATCTGCGGCATGCTGTAGAGCAATAAAAAAGCGCCCAAGGCGCTTTTTTACATTTTAACCAAATTATAATTTGGTCACTTCAGATTCCAGGATTTCCTGAGCATGTGCAAATGCTCTTATGCCTTCTGCGAGTTTTTCAGTTGCCATTGCGTCTTGGTTATGTAACCAGCGGAACTCACTTTCAGTCAATGGAGCTGGCTTCTCAGCACTAGCTTGCGCATTTTCCAGCAAGTATTCTTCGGTTGCAGGTAATTCGCCAAGCTCTTCTAATAAAGCTGGACTAATTGTCAGTTTATCACACCCAGTCAGTGCAACGATTTCTCCAGTGTTGCGGAAACTTGCTCCCATTACGACTGTTTTATAACCGTGACGTTTGTAGAAGTCGTAAATGGTACGAACAGATTGTACACCTGGGTCGTCTAGCGGATCGGTTGGCTTATCAACACCATGGGCAACGTGCCAATCAAGAATACGGCCAACAAATGGAGAGATAAGAAATACATTTGCGTCTGCACACGCGCGTGCTTGAGCTTGGCTAAATAGCAGTGTTAGATTACATTTAACACCTTGCTTTTCTAACTCTTCAGCAGCTTTGATACCTTCCCAAGTTGAAGCTATCTTGATGAGGATTTTATCTTTACTCACGCCTTGCTCTTCGTACAGAGCTAGCAGTTGTTGTGCCTTTGCAATGGTTGCCTGTGTATCAAATGACAAACGAGCATCAACCTCTGTTGAAATGTAGCCCGGTACGATACTTGCGATTTCTTTGCCAATTAAAACTGCGAAATAATCACATGCCAACTCAATTTGCTTTTGCGCGTCCTGCTCTTGAGATTTTGCGTAATCTAATGCTTGTTTTAGAAACGGCTGATAGGCAGGCGTTTGTGCTGCTTTGAGTAAAAGTGATGGATTAGTTGTTGCGTCTTCCGGTTGATGTTTACGGATCGCTTCGATGTCGCCAGTATCGGCAACAATCGATGAATGCTGTTTTAGCCTATCTAATGCTGAAGTCATGCTGTCCTCATTCCTATATTTGCAGCTATAAATAAATTACACACCTTATGTTGCAACACCATGATCGGCTTTTATAGGTCAAATGTCCGCATGACTTATATCATATGGTTTTGTCCTAGCCGGTTTTGGTCATTTTTATAATAAGGCGAGTTATGTTTACCCACAGTAAGGTGCTGTCTATTACCTCGTGGTTATGTGACTGAGCAACTGAAGGCGGAAGATTTTACGCTTGCGATCAACTGTGGATAGTGTTGAAATTGACATTAATCAATATTTAAGTCAATAGGCTATCAATGATCACGGTAATTTCACCAGCAAAAAATCTCGATTACGACTCTAGTGTGCCAACAACGCATCACACCCTACCTGAATTATTGACGCATTCCGAAGCATTAATTTCAGTATGTCGTGATTTAAGCCCTCAAGAAATAGGTAGTTTAATGAAAATCAGCGATAAACTGGCTGGTTTAAATGCGGCGAGATTTGCCGAGTGGTCACAGCCTTTTACTGCTGACAATGCAAAACAAGCTATTTTTGCTTTTAATGGCGATGTGTATGCAGGTTTAGATGCCACCAGCTTACCTCAAAATGTATTGGAGCATACGCAACAGCACTTGCGGATTCTATCTGGGTTGTATGGAGTGTTGAGACCTCTGGATCTTATGCAAGCATATCGTTTAGAAATGGGTACTAAGCTTGCCAATTCACGAGGAAAAAACCTCTATGAGTTTTGGGGCAGCATTATTGCAGATAAGCTCAATGAAGCTTTGGCAGAATCAGATTCTAGTCAGCTTATTAACCTTGCTTCTAATGAATATTTTAAAGCGGTTGATAAAAAGGCACTGAAAGCTGAAATTATCACTCCTGTATTTAAGGACTGCAAAAATGGTCAGTATAAAGTGATCAGCTTTTATGCTAAAAAAGCACGTGGAATGATGGCAAGATATATTATGGAAAATAAAGTAAATGATATCGAGTCATTAAAAGAATTTAATATTTCTGGTTATTATTTTAGCGAAGAGGCAACAGTTAAAGCTAATGAGCCAGTATTTTTAAGAGAAGAGCAAGCCTGAATAAAATAATTTCTATAGGGCTTTTTATATTATTACAAGGGTGTGGTGCGCGAGTGTCAATTTTGAACTCCAGTGGTGAAATTTCATGTCAGCATAAGCAGCAAGAGTGTCTTAGCATATGCAAAGAAAATGAACTTACACAACCCTGTGCAAGGCATTGCCAAGCAGAATCAATCTGTGAAGTTATTCCACACCCGGAAGTATATTAATAATTTGGCCCGACTAATAAAGCTCACAGGCAGTATGCTTTGAATAAAAATGTATTCTTACTGGCTTGCTGCCAAGGGTTGATGACGACTGGCAATATATTGTTAGTCACTATCTGCGCTTTAGTGGGGCAAATGTTGAGTTCGTCAGCATCATTGACAACCCTGCCAGTAGCAACTCAAATGTTTGGGTTGTTGCTCACTACAGTGCCAGCATCTTTGATAATGGCCAAAACTGGCCGAAAATTGGGTTTCAGCCTTGGAAATCTAATCGGCATATCAGGGGCTATGATGGGGTTTTGGTCCCTCTTGAATAGTCATTTTTACCTTTTTTGTTTGGCAACTTTCTTAATTGGCATCGGTATTGGATTTGCGACTTTGTATCGTTTTGCCGCGATTGAAGCTAGCGATAAACCTGCGCGAGCGATTTCGATGATTATGGCAAGTGGCGCGATTGCAGCTATATTAGGGCCAAATTTGGCTGTCTGGGTAAATAATTACCTACCAGAAATTAACTATGCAAATTCATTTCTGGCTTTGAGTGGCATTTATGTCATTGCGCTATTTTTGTTGCAACTCGTAAGCTTTGAGGAAGTGTCAACACAGTCCGCTCAACAGAAGCAAAGATCAATTAAGATCATCATTACTCAGCCGCAGTTCGCTGTAGCTGCGTTTATCGGCATGGTGAGCTACTCTGTCATGAATTTGTTGATGACTGCAACACCACTGGCAATGCATCGCCATGGCTTCGATCTGGCTGAGTTAGCTATGGTAATTGAATGGCATGTTTTAGGTATGTTTTTACCGTCTTTTTTTACAGGCAAACTCATTGAGCGCTTCGGTTCTATCACAATGATCATCAGTGGCTGTATTTTGATGTTTGTGTGTACCTTAATTAATTTGACCGGGGTGAGTCAGTGGCACTTTTTACTTGCGCTGTTGGTCCTAGGTGTCGGTTGGAATTTCATGTTTATTAGTGCAACAGCGTTAGTTAGCCAAGCCTATTTTCCACATGAGCGGGCTAAATCACAAGCCGCAAACGAATTTTTCGTATTTAGTATGGTTGCGTTGTCATCATTGTTTGCCGGGTTGCTCGAAAGTACCATTGGATGGCAAGCGCTTAACATAGGATCAGCTCCTATTTTGATATTGGCACTGATGGCGTCAATGTGGTTTAAGCGACACTCGCCCCTTGCGCCACCAGCAAATAGGCTTTGACGACTTCATCTCGAAAGAGCAAGTCATGCTCTTTGTGTTGCTCTCTGTAGCGCTGGCAAAATTCAGCGGCACTGTACGCGGTGTCTTTTAATAGATAATCTGTGTGGTCAGAGTATCGTCGATACCAATGCTGCTTTATGGGTGTCGGTGTGCTTGGTAATTCGTTTAGTATGCGCTCACTCAGCACAAAACAAGATTTTCGCGCCAATGCAATCATGTCGTCATTGGCGGCTGCGAGCCAGCTCGCCCCTAATTTATTGACGCATACTAGTGGTAAGTATGGAGCCAAAGCTGGATAGATGTCGTTTTTATAAATCGTGACTTGCCAGTATTTTCTTGCAATTAGGCAAAATTGCTCAAAGCTTGTAATGGCGCTGAATCCACTGTGCTCAAGTTTGACGATTTCGACACGGGGCTTGTTTGGGTTCACGGTATCATTGGCGGTATCAATATACCAATCACCAAGCAAAATAGCGTTTTGAAAATACTCATCTCTGAGGGAACCCCAAGCCGGTTTTAATGTCTGCCCAAGGTTTAGTTCATTTTTCAATATTTTCAGTGGTGCCGGTAAGGTTGGCATAGCGAGACGCGTTTGAAGTAGTTCTAACATTGCATTGCGGATCTCTTTACAGCGACCAAGCGGGTAGGGCTTTTCCGAAAAGTACGGATATTGTGTTGTAAGGCGAAGATCTACAATTAAACGTAATTCTGCTAAATATTGCTCTACGGTAATTTTCTGTTCTTCTTCCATATTGCTGCTTAATTATATAAATAAACTCATTAAATTGTAGTTACAATTTAGAATTGTACAAAAAAACCTACAATAAGGATGGGATGTTTGCGGTATTTTTATTATTTAATATAATGCACGCTTGAAATTAAAATAGGATAGAAAATGTTTAGAATTAGTCTTTTCTTGCTTGTCGCGTTATTTTCTAAAGTCACATTTGCAAAACAAATTGATGCGAAAGTTAATAATGTTGGGTGTCATGTTAATAGTACTATTTGCTATATCAATATCGAATCAGCAATTCCAAGTACAAATAACTGCCCAAAAAGGAGTTCACACTCAATTCGTTGGGACACATCAAATATAAAAAATGCAGATGCGATTCTCTCTATTTTGTTATCTGCTCAGGTTGCGCAAAAGAAAGTAGCAATTTTTATTCCTGATTCCGTATGTGTTTTAGGCTTTCCAACCTTATCTTATGCCCATATCCGAGGCTAAGTTGTGTAGCGCATTGCTTGCGTAATGATAGTCACAACTAAAAAGCCCCGTTGATACGGGGCTTATGTGTTATTTTTTCTTTTTACTTTTTGTTTTAGCGGCTTTTTTCTTTGCTTTTATTTTTGCTGCATCTTTTTTCTTTTTCGGTGGCTTGGCTTCTTTGTGTTTTGGCTCCAACCCTTCAATTGTTCTACGTTTTAGCTTCTGATCCGTATAACGCTCAACTTTACCTAGCATTTCGACGTCATGGGCTTCAACAAGTGAGATTGCAGTCCCTTTTTTTCCAGCACGGCCTGTTCGGCCAATACGGTGCACGTATATGTCGGCAGTGCGCGGCATATCAAAGTTAATTACGTGAGTAATATCGGCTACGTCAATACCACGGGCTGCAACATCTGTCGCAACTAAAATATTGGTTCTGCCACTGTGAAAGCTAGCCATGGCTGTCATACGCTTGTCTTGAGGCATTTCTCCGCGCAGCCAGGTTGTTTTGATTTCATTTGCATAAAGCTCACCAATCAGTTGCTCCAAACGCTCACGGGTTTTGACAAATACGATGGCTTTTTCTACTTCTTCACTTTTTAGTAAATGAGTTAGTAAGGCAAGTTTATGTTTGTAGTCATCGGCAAGGTGTGCCCATTGATGGATCTTACCTTTTTCCTTTCTCGACGGCTCAGCTTCTAGCAGTGCCGGGTCGTTAAGCATACGTTCGGCAAAAAGTTCGACGCTATCGCCCTCGAGAGTTGCAGAGAATAAAAAGCTTTGGCGGCGGTTCTTTGCTTCGTCACAGATCCGCAGCATTTCTTTTTTGAAGCCCATATCAAGCATTCGATCAGCTTCATCAAGCACCAATAGCTCAACATTGTCGGCATGGAAGTTTTCTGTCTCTAAGTATTCCATTAATCGACCAGGTGTGGCGATTAGAATATCATTATTCTTCTCGAAGATTTCTTTATGACTGCCGTAGTTAATACCCCCAGTAACTACACCAATTCTCAAATGGGTGTTTTCGGCAAGAGACTGACACTGATCATGAACCTGATAGGCTAATTCTCGAGTGGGCGTCATGATTAGGACGCGTGCAAATCCTGGGTCTTTTCTTGGAAAGTCCAGTAAATACTGAATCGCTGGGATAAGAAAAGCGGCGGTTTTTCCCGTTCCTGTCGGAGCAGATGCAAGAATATCACGCCCTAGTAGCGCTTCAGGAATAGCCAACTGTTGAATGCTCGTGGCGGTTGTGTAACCAATTTTTTTTATGGCAGAGAGTACCTTGCCATCAAGATCGAATTCAGAAAATTGCATAATGCATCACAAATAAAGGACAATAGCGGAATTATACTTGTGCTTGGCGTTTTCTAAAAGGTGCAATATGACAAGCTTTGCATTTAAACAATTTAAAATTGACCAAAACCATGCCGCAATGAAGGTTTCAACCGATGGGATAATGTTTGGCGCATGGGTGTCGCTGCGCGGCGCAAAGAGGGTATTAGATATCGGAACGGGCACTGGGCTGTTGAGTTTGATGGTCAAACAACGAAGTCCAAGCTTAGCTATCAGTGCGATTGAAATTGATGAGCTCGCAGTCAAAGATGCACGTCACAACTTTGATCAGTCGCCATGGCCCGATATAAACTTACATCATCAGGCGGTTCAGGGATTTGATAATGGGGAGAAGTTCGACCTAATCATAAGCAATCCGCCCTATTTTCAAGGCAGCCTGAAAGGCAATAATACACAAAGAAATACAGCGCGACATACCGACAGTTTGAGTTTTTTCGAGTTGATAGAGGCTTTTCTTCGCCTCTCGTCAGAAGCTGGGAGGCTGGCGATTATATTACCCTATGATGGTGCACAGGTTTTTATTGAACAAGCGCGATGTAAAGGTCTATATTTAGTCCGTCAATGCGAAGTAAATACCACGCCAACAAAGCCGGTCTCACGTTTGATGTTCGAACTGTCAAAATATGCAGAGCCGCTAAAAACAGAGTCTCTGTGTATTTATGATATGAATAATCACTACAGTGAGTTATACACAAGGTTGTGTCGAGATTTTTATTTGAAAATGTAAAGCTGTACAGGGAGTAAACATACGAACAAGCTGTTTAAAAATAAGGAGTGAGATGGAGCGCGCACAACAGCTAAAGTTAATTCTGAGCTTTTTAACCGAAATAGGCCTGCCATATAAGCTGTCTAGTTTAGGCGAAGATACTTTTTTGCCAGGATTGCGGCATCGTCAGGGTCGACTAGAAATTGATCTTAATAAACTGACTTACCCTGGGGATATTTTACATGAGGCAGGACATTACGCTGTATGTGAGCCTACTGAACGTCATCTGCTAGATGGTGATATCTATAAGACGGGACTAAAGAATAGCCGTCCCAAACAACAAATGATGGGCGAAGAAATGGCAGCCACTGCCTGGTCTGTAGCGGCGGCGAAGTATTTAGGCTTTTCGTTGGACATTGTGTTCCATGAAGCCGGGTACCGAGGAGCCAGTGAAAGTCTCATCAGCGCTTTTGAACAGGGTGCTGGGATTGGACACCCACTGTTAAGCGCATACCAAATGAGTTGCCCTGAGAAGGGGTTTCCGACTATGAAAATGTGGATAAGAACCATGTCTTGGAACTGATAAGGAGTATTGAGTGCTATATCGTTGTGTTGTCATAGTTGCGACAAGTTTCTTAGCATTTATTTGCTATATGGTCTATTTGGCCAATACAGGCGGTCACAGTATCTTTTTTGAACTGGTGCAAAGGTTGCCTTATGGAGACAAAATAGGGCATTTTGTTTTATTTATGGTGCTAAGTTCATTGGTGAATGCTGCTTGGAAGTTTAAAACTCGGCGATTTTTGGGTTGGAGAGTTTATCAAGGGAGTTTATTTGTTTTGTTATTTGTTGTGATTGAGGAGTCTAGTCAGTTATTTATTCCCAGTCGTTCATTTGACCCATTGGATTTTTTGGCAAATTTACTGGGCGTATTGGTAGGTACAATGTTTTGTCGGCTAGTTGTAACAACTGCTAGGTTGCCACAGGTATAATGAGCGGGCTTTGCCGCTCAATAACAATCTAAAGGGTATTGGCGTATTCAGTCATTACTTGTTCAATCCAAGTGGCAATGCGCTCATCGCTTTTTTCATATTGACTGTCTTCGTCTAGCGCGAGTCCGACAAAGTGTTTGCCATCCTCACTGAGTGCTTTTGATGCTTCAAATTCATAGTCATCAGAATTTGGCCAATATCCAATAAAATTAACGCCTTGAGGAGCAATTTTATCATGTAGCATGCCCAGTGCATCTTGAAACCATTGGCCATAACCTTGTTGATCACCCATGCCAAATAACGCGATGGTTTTGCCACCTAGCTCGACATTCTCGATATCATCCCACTGAGACTCCCAGTCTTCTTGCAGTTCACCAAAGTCCCAGGTTGAGATACCAAAAATCAAAAAGTCGAATTGCTCCGCATTTTTCAATGGTTCATCTTTGATATTGTGTAGTGACACCATGTCTTTACCTATGATGTCTTGCATTTTTTCGGCGGCCATTTCTGTATAACAGGTTGTTGAACCGTAAAATAACCCGATTTGCATTGTATTCTTCACTCGAATGGCTGTTATTATATGGGGGCAGTCTACATTAAGGCTTAATCAATTGATACAGGCAGCCCGTGAACGAACAAGAAACCATACTCGAATTAGATGATGACCATTTTGATCCCATAGAATTGTTTTTAGATGCGCTATTTTTAGAGCAAGGGCTGAGTGATAATACAATCGCTGCGTACAGGAATGACTTAGAGAAGTTTTCTGATTTTGTACAAGCACAGCTCAATGGACAAGAGATCTTGGCGGTCAGTGTGGCAGATATCGAAGCCTATTTGGCTCACCGTGTTGATTTAGGCCTCAAACCTAGGAGCACCGCACGTTCAATAAGCGCATTAAAAAGATTTTACTTGTATTGGGTGAATCACAAAAAAATCGCTCAAAGTCCTTTGGCGAATATTGCACAACCTAAAACAGTACAGTCTTTGCCAAAAACGCTAACGGAGCAAGAAGTCGAAGCATTACTCGCTGCACCGAATGTGGAAGATGCCATGGGGCTAAGAGATAAAGCAATGTTGGAATTGCTGTATGCTACGGGATTACGTGTAACCGAGCTGGTTGGTCTGAGAATTGAGCAAATCAATTTACGCCAAGCTGTGGTGTTAGTGAAAGGCAAAGGCGGCAAAGAGCGTATGGTCCCGATGGGTCAAGAGTCATTGCGTTGGGTTGAACAATTTTTAAAAGTAGGTCGGCCACAAATGGTCAAACATGCCAATGATTTTGTGTTTCCTTCCAAGCGTGGCATAGGTATGACACGGCAAACTTTTTGGCATAGAATCAAACACTATGCTATGTTGGCTGATGTTAAGTCTCCGTTATCGCCACATACGTTACGTCATGCATTTGCAACACATTTGCTGAATCATGGAGCGGACTTACGCGTTGTGCAAATGATGTTGGGTCATAGTGACTTGTCAACGACACAAATATATACCCATGTTGCTAGTGAGCGATTAAAATCATTACACGAGCAACACCACCCTAGGGCTTGATGGAATTTATTTGCAGTTTTACGGTCTTATTGGTGAATGAAGAACGAATTTACGAGAACAAAGATGAAAAAGTTATTGTTAGCAGCCGCGCTTGCGGTTGGTGCTTCTGCGTATGCAAATGAGGCACCTGAAAAAGAGGGAGTTTTTGCAATCAACCCAATTCAGCAGTCGTTAGCTGGGTTAGGGTTGTCAGTTAATGACATTTCGGATAGCCCGATCCCAGGTTTAAAAACGGTGATCACAGACCGAGGTGTTTTTTACTCAAGCCCAGACGGTCGTTACTTAATGCAAGGCGCATTAATTGACATTCCAAACAGAAAAAACCTAACTGAAGATGCATTGAGCGGCGTTCGAAAAGAAGGCTTAAAGCAATATGAAGACTCAATGATTGTCTATAAAGCTGAAAATGAAAAGCATCAGGTTACGATTTTTACAGATATCACTTGTGGTTACTGTCGTAAACTTCACCGTGAGCTAGAAGACTACCTAGAAGCAGGTATCACCGTTAAATACCTTGCTTTCCCACGCGGCGGTATCCAAAGCCAAGGTTATGAAGATTTAATGAATGTTTGGTGTGCAAAAGATGCAGCAACGGCAATGACAGAAGCGAAAGCAGGTAACCCTGTTGCGGATGTAAAAGGGTGTAGCGCACCTGTTGCTGAACATTATCAGTTAGGTCAAAAGTTCGGTGTTTCTGGCACACCAGCGATTATTCTTGAAGACGGTACGATCATTCCTGGTTATCAGCCAGCGGCCGAGCTAGCTGCGTCTTTAGAAAGAAATGCAAAGTCTTAAGCTTTACGTATAATAGACACATTGCGAAAAAAAGGCCGGTCGGCCTTTTTTTGTGCCTGCAAGCTTTACGCTACAAATACGCTTCGCAGCGGCACATTGATATATTAGAAAGTTAAATGAAGAGTTCTATGCAAACCAAGATCCAGCCTCGGGCGCGCGTTGAAGACAGCTACTTACCTGATAGCCTCCATCCAGTAATCAAACAGCTCTATGCTGCACGAGGTGTGCAATCTGCAAATGAGTTGAATAACAGTGCAGCAACTCTGTTAGATTTTAAGTTATTTAAAGACATGTCAGTTGCCTGTGAGATACTGGCTTCAGCCCTCAATGCACAGCAGCGTATTCTTATCGTCGGTGACTTTGATGCTGATGGGGCGACCAGTACCGCGGTACTGATGCAGGGATTGCCTGAGTTTGGTTTTGCCAACGTAGATTATTTAGTGCCAGATAGGTTTAGTTTAGGCTATGGCTTGAGTCCTGCACTGGCGGAACAAATTGTACAATTGGGGCCAGATCTCGTCATTACAGTGGACAATGGTATTTCATGCATTGCCGGGATTGAGATAGTAAAAGCAGCGGGGATCGCTGTGATAGTGACAGATCACCACTTGCAAGGTGAGCAGTTGCCAAATGCGGACGCTATCATCAACCCTAATCGCCATGACTGTGAGTTTCCGTCTAAATCGATAGCTGGAGTGGGTGTCGCGTTTTATCTATTGATCGCATTGCGCCATCACCTTAGGGGTACATCGTACTTCCAAAATGCGCAGCGACAAGAACCTAATTTAGCTTCTCTACTTGATATAGTCGCCTTGGGTACGGTTGCAGATGTTGTTGCTTTAGATGCAAACAATCGTACCTTGGTATTCCAAGGTTTAGCGCGCATTAAAAACGGCCAAACGCGCCCAGGCATTAAAGCGCTGATAGAAGTGTCCAATCGCAATATGAATCGTTTAACAGCCAGTGATTTTGGCTTTTCCCTTGCGCCGCGATTGAACGCGGCTGGGCGGCTAGATGATATGAGCTTGGGCATTGCGTGCTTATTGGCCAAGGATGAGTACCAAGCTCGTCGAATTGCCAACGAATTAGATAGTTTAAACCACGAAAGGCGCGAGATAGAGCAGGGCATGCAACAAGAAGCGCAAGCCGTACTAGAGCGATTGAGTTATAAGACCCAAACAATTCCAACAGCCGTATGTTTGTTTCAAGATGACTGGCACCAAGGCGTGATAGGGATCTTAGCGGGCCGACTAAAAGAAAAGTACCACAGGCCAGCAGTGATATTTGCGCAAGGGGATGAGGGGCAAATAAAAGGTTCTTGTCGTTCCATAGAGGGCATTCATATGCGGGATCTGTTGGAGCGCATAAATACTCAATCCCCGGGGTTAATTTTAAAGTTTGGTGGTCATGCGATGGCTGCTGGCCTTAGTATCAATGAAGCTCAATTTACACAGTTCAAAGTCGCATTTGAAACTGAAGTTGAAAAACAACTCACAGAAGAGTTAAAACAAAGTGTTTTGCTTACAGATGGCGCATTGCCTAGCGAGTGCTTTAACATGGAGTTTGCCAACCAGCTTCAAGCGGCTGGGCCGTGGGGGCAACAATTTCCTGAACCGATATTTAGTGAACGTTTTGAGCTAGTGCAGCAGCGGCTCGTCGCGGAAAAACACTTGAAACTTGTTTTAAAACACCCGACGGGAAAACTGGTTGATGCCATTGCATTTAATGTTGATCTCAGGGCTTGGCCGAATATGTCAGCTCAGTTTGCTGAGGTAGCATATCAATTGGATATCAATGAGTTCAGAGGCAAGTTTTCGTTGCAACTTATTGTGCGTGAAATTCAAGCTGTCAAAGAGTAAGACAGTACATTTGCACCCACAGTGAGAGATATCCCGGATAAACCCCAAAATTATCGCGTTTTGGGGCTGATATCTGACGGCAAATTTTGTTAATATTGGCCGTTTAGATAGCCTACCTGAACACTCATCGTAAATTGACTAGAAAATAGCGAGTGCAGGCTAGGTGGTAAAGGCATAAATTGGAGTAATGTAGATGTTTGAAGTGAATCCTGTGATTAATCAAATCAAGGAAATTCGCGAACGTACTGAGCTTCTTCGGGGGTATCTTTGACTATGCTCTAAAACAAGAGCGTTTAGAGGAAGTCAATGCCGAACTTGAAGACCCAGCAGTATGGAATGAGCCAGAAAAAGCACAAGCTTTAGGTCGTGAAAAGTCATCTCTTGAGGTGATTGTCGAAACCATAGATAACCTAGTTGCTGGTGCGGATGACGCGGAAGGCCTGGTAGAACTCGCGGTAGAAGCAGAAGATGAAGACACTTTTGTTGAAGCGCAAGGGGAAGTTGAAGGTTTAGTCGCGCAGCTAGAAAAACTAGAATTCCGCCGTATGTTCTCAGGTGAGCAAGATGCCAACGATGCCTATATAGATTTACAGTCTGGCTCTGGCGGTACCGAAGCACAAGATTGGTGTAACATGCTACTGCGCATGTATTTGCGCTGGGCGGAAGCGAAAGGCTTCAAAGTCGAAATCGTTGAGGCAACTGATGGAGATGTAGCAGGTATCAAAGGCGCGACAGTACGAGTTTCTGGAGAATATGCTTATGGCTGGTTACGCACTGAAACAGGTGTTCACCGCCTTGTACGCAAGAGCCCGTTTGACTCAACAGGCCGCCGTCACACCTCTTTTGCCTCTGCATTTATTTACCCTGAAATTGATGACAATATTGAGATTGAGATTAACCCAGCAGACTTACGTATTGACGTGTATCGCGCGTCCGGGGCTGGTGGTCAGCACGTAAACCGTACAGAATCTGCGGTACGTATTACTCACTTACCAACGAATACCGTTGTGCAGTGCCAAAACGACCGTTCTCAGCATAAAAACAAAGCGCAAGCAATGAAGCAGTTGAAAGCTAAATTGTTTGAACTTGAAATGAAAAAACAAAATGCTGAAAAACAGTCTCAGGAAGATGCAAAATCAGACATCGGGTGGGGTAGTCAGATCCGATCTTATGTACTAGATGATTCTAGAATCAAAGATTTAAGAACTGGCGTGGAAAACCGTAATACACAAGCTGTATTAGACGGTGACCTAGACAAATTTATCGAAGCTAGCCTGAAATCAGGCCTTTAATCAACAAGCTAAACTAAGAGCTAAAAAATGACAGATCAAATCCAAGACGAAAACAAACTCATTGCTGAGCGTCGCGCAAAATTGGACTCAATTCGTGAGAATTGTGATGCCAATGGCCATCCGAACACCTTCCGCCGTGAAGACTATACGGCTGATCTACAGGCTAAGTTTGGTGATAAATCGAAAGAAGAGCTTGTTGAATTAGACCATCAGGTATCGGTAGCTGGTCGTATCCTTGCTAAGCGTGGCCCTTTCCTTGTTTTACAAGACATGAAAGGTCGCATCCAAGCATATGCATCAAAAGACGTACAGAAAGCACTTAAAGAGAAGTATGGTCAACTAGATATTGGCGACATCATCGGTGTATCTGGTCCACTTCACAAGTCAGGCAAAGGTGATCTATATGTAGATATGGTTCAGTATGAACTGTTGACCAAATCACTTCGTCCATTACCTGAAAAGTTTCATGGTCTGACTGATCAAGAAGCCAAGTATCGTCAGCGTTATGTAGATTTAATCACCAACATGGATACGCGTGAAACTTTCCGTATTCGCTCAAAAGTGATTGAAGGTATTCGCCGTTTCCTTGCTGAGCGTGACTTCATGGAAGTTGAAACACCAATGCTTCAGGTTATTCCTGGTGGTGCAACGGCACGTCCATTTGTGACGCATCACAATGCATTAGACATTGATATGTATCTGCGTATCGCTCCTGAGCTTTACCTTAAGCGTTTGGTCGTTGGTGGGTTTGACCGTGTATTTGAGATCAACCGTAACTTCCGTAATGAAGGTCTTTCAACACGCCATAACCCAGAATTCACTATGATTGAGTTCTACCAAGCTTATGCTGATTACAAAGATCTTATGAACTTAACAGAAGACATGTTGCGTACAGTTGCTCAAGATGTACTTGGCACGACAACGGTTATCAACACTGTTAAGAATGCAGAAGGTGAAGTTGTTGAAACAATCGAATACGACTTTGGTAAGCAATTCGAACGTTTATCAATGGCGGATGCAATCATTAAGCATGGCCCAGATGCAGAAGAAAGTGCCCACATCTTTAAAGATCCTGAAAACCACTTTGATGAGCTAGTTGCTTACGCGAAGAAAGTGCATGTGAAGATCCCTGAAAAGTGTGTATGGGGTGCTGGTAAATTCTTGTGTGAGATCTTTGAAGAGACTGCAGAACACAAGCTAATTCAGCCAACTTTCATCACTGAATACCCTTGGGAAGTATCTCCATTAGCACGCCGCAACGATGAAAATCCATTCATTACAGATCGCTTCGAGTTTTTCGTAGGTGGACGTGAGCTTGCAAATGGCTTCTCAGAGTTAAACGATGCTCAAGATCAGGCTGAGCGTTTTGCTCGTCAGGTAGAAGAAAAAGATGCTGGTGATGACGAAGCGATGCACTATGATGCTGACTACATTCAAGCGCTAGAGTATGGTTTACCACCAACGGCAGGTGAAGGTATCGGTATTGACCGTTTAGTGATGCTATTCACAGATTCACCGACAATCAAAGATGTTATCTTGTTCCCGCATATGCGCCCGCAAGCGGACTAACAATATATAGAAAGAAAAGCGCCTTTAGGCGCTTTTCTTTTATCCATGTGAGATATATCTCAAAAATAATTTGGTATTTCTCAATAATATCTCTGTTTTTACGCAAAAACAGGCTCTTATCATTTATGTATCCGTAATAAATACAAAATATTCCAGTCAGGCTTGTTGGCAATTTTTTGGCTCATTCCTATACTGACGAGGCATTTACGACACATCTGTTAAATAAATCATCAGAAAACATACAATTATGCCGGAATTAGATGAAGAACAAATTAAGCATGAAGCTGCCAGAAGGGAATACTGCAGACAGTGTATTGTTGAATTTCAAAAGTTGGGTTATTTGGACTCCTACCTTGAAGAGGTTTTTGACCGTAAACAACGTCTCATGAGCAAGTTCTCCACCCCTACAACTTACAGAAATGACTAGGAATAGAGCAATTTGTAAGAAAAAAAGGCAGTGTGTTCAATCTGTCACCATATAGTCATTTTTTACAAGAAAAGTGTTTGACTTATTTTTTCTGTTCTATATTATACGCCCCACAAAGACGGAGAGGTGGCCGAGTGGCTGAAGGCGCTCCCCTGCTAAGGGAGTATAGGGTTTGTAGCCCTATCGAGGGTTCGAATCCCTCCCCCTCCGCCATTATTTAATGGTTTTCTTTGTATGGACGCGTAGCTCAGCTGGATAGAGTACCTGGCTACGAACCAGGCGGTCGGAGGTTCGAATCCTCCCGCGTCCGCCACTTTCTCTAAGTGGTTAAATAATAGAGGCACTGTTCAAGTGCTAAAACATGATATTCCGGACGCGTAGCTCAGCTGGATAGAGTACCTGGCTACGAACCAGGCGGTCGGAGGTTCGAATC
>NZ_JAKRFY010000016.1:0-146561 GCF_022347805.1 Pseudoalteromonas sp. Of7M-16
GGTGGGGGTTTTTATGTAAAGTTTTGATTGAATTTATCCATTTAAAGGGAAGCGTATTAAAATATTTCAATACTCAATCTTAGGAATGTCAGGTGTGGGTCCGATTAGATAAACGTATTACCGCATTATAAGTGGATTAAATACGGTAAAAATTGTTTGGACTACTTATTGAATAGAAGAGCCTGAGCTTTTATTTTTGACAACTATATAATAATTATATTTATAAGTTACAAGGGGTTATCTTTTTTATCTGAATAAGTCTAACGTACAAAACCCGAAAATCAATTAAGTAAAAATGTTTGACTTATTGTTTTAAATCGTCATTATTAGTGAGGTACATGGCACAGGTATGCGGCGAATTTGATTGCTGACATTACAAGTATTGATTGCGTTGACCCGATGCGTTTAGCGTGATGACTTAGGTGTTTTGCAAACGCATAGGTGGAGATTCGTGTACTTAAAATAATTAGTAAAAATAATAGACTTATTAAGTGGTGATTTTAAAAGGAGATTGTTATGAAATTGTCCCATGCTCTCGCAGCCAGTGTTTTGATAGCTGGAAATGTATACGCATTAGAACCAGTTTACGATGCAGATAGCAACGCAGGTAGAATAACTCAATATAATCATGGACCTGTGAAAAGTGTCATGGTGCAAACTAGTTCTGCGCACTATTTTGCGGCATACCTAACCCTGAATGAGCAGGCCAGTTGCACTGATGCAGGGCTCTACAATGAAGCGGGTAACAAGCTAATAGCGCAGCTGAAAGTGGCTGATAATAAATCAATATCAGGTCCTGTAGCTGAGGGTCACGAAACCTTAGCTAAGGTACTCAAAGTCACTTGCTATGACGCTGAAGGCAGTAGTTATAGTGTGCATCATAAAGTGCCAGCAGCCCCCGCCATTACTTATGATAGAGCAATACAGTTTGATAATTGGAATGCAGGAAATGGCAGAGTGCCCGGGTACTTTGAGTCGGTATATTTGACGAGCCAACTATCAGTTAATACATTTGCACCTGATGGACAGTGCAGTATTCTTCGATTTCCAAATGGCGATGTGCCAGCATTATTTAACGGAAAGTTCAGCGTCGAAAATGTACACAGTGATTTTTATAGCCATGGAGGAAAAGCCGCTTACGACGCGTATAGTTCATCGCTCACTTACGCTATAAGATGTGTCAATGCCGGCGGTATGACACTGCTGTTTGATGAGTGGACTATCCATGAGTTTGCTCAAATTGGTGAGTTAAGTACTAACTATTATTAACTTTAACGGATAAAGGGATGAGATTATTCATCCCTTTATATTTAAAATTTATTACAAGTGTAACTTTTTTGATCATTTCCTTAACAAGACACTTCAAGTCCATTATGCTAGTGGCGATATTTCACTCAAGTATTTTTTAAAATATAAATAACAATAGATTTTTATTCTTAGGTAGGAATTATGCTCAAGACCGCCAACAAAGGACAGTGGGTCATAAATCATCGGCAGTTGAGCTTACATAATGACACGAAAGTAGTGGAACTAGACTCTAAACAGTATGCTCTGTTAGTTTTGCTTTTAAAATTTAAGCATCAAGATGTCAGTAAATCTCAGATCCTTTCGGAAGTGTGGGGGCAGCGTGTTGTTAGCGAAGATGCGATATATGTGACAATCAATGGACTCAGAAAGCTACTTGGTGATGATGCTAAATCGCCAAAGTATATTAAAACAATTTCCGGCATTGGTTATCGCTGGATAGGGCCTCCCTTGTGTGATGCATTGCCATCATCTCTTGATAGTTTTTTATTAAAAGCTGCGTTGTGCTTGGTTGCAATTTCATTGCTTGTTTTTTGGCAGATGCCACGGGAGCCCGTAAAAGAGGAGATCCCTGCCCATTTGACTGAACCATTTAATCAAGCCCGCTTTATTATAACTAGTCACCCAGAGGATATAGACAGGGCAATTGGTTTGCTTAAGTCAATAACGGTTGAGCAACCTAAACTCACAGAACCTTTGGTATGGTTGGCAAAGGCTTATTATTATAAGCTTCGCCCACAGGCAGCTGATTACCATCAAGCTAAGCAACACCTAAAGGCAATTTTGGAGCGTATTCTCTCGCGGGACCCCAAACATAAAGAGGCGAATTTACTCTATGCCAAGCTTTTATTCATGGGGGAAATGAATACTCAAGATGTTGAAGTTTACTTTTTAAATGCGCTTCCAAATAGCGAAGCGCATCATATGTACGGCCAATACTTACTTGCTGTAGGTCGGTTAGAAGAAGCATTACAGCACATTCAAATTTATCAATCCCTTGAGCCTGATGGTTATTCAAGTGAAAGCGTGGCTTGGGTTTATATGATGAGTTTACAATTTGATGAAGCGTTTTTAGCCCTAGATAAATTGAGGCCGTACTCACACAGTAATCGATTTTACCATGTATGCCTGAGAGCAATTTATGAACAGCTCGGTCAGTTTGAACTGGCTGTTAAAGAGCTTATTTGGGTCATGAAATTTGAAGGGTATAGTGACTTAGAAATCGCTATGGTCGAGCAACAATTTGACGACCAAGGTATAGAAGGTGTCTATCGTTGGCTACTTTATCATGATACTCGTAAGGCCGATATTGGACACTATGAAGCGCCGATGTCCCAAGCTCGGTATGCTGCAGCCATTGGAGAGACTCAGTTAGCGCTGCATTACTTGGAACAATCGCGACTAGCAGGTCAGTATGCCTTCATGTGGATTGCAGCAGATCCTCATTTTTTACCGCTAAAACAGGAAAGTGGATTTAATCAATTAATACAAGATTACATTTTAAAAGCTGATACATCAGGCACTTAATAATTACTAAGAAAGTTTTAGAAGGTATTCAGGACATCTTTTTTACGTCAAGTTAATGTCGCACTCGAATTTAATTAGGAGTGCATAATGACAATCTATAAAAAATTAATTGCAGCCTTCATTTTGGGGCTGCTATCTATCTTGCCGACAATCACTGCTTTGGCAAAAAGCGGGGACTATTTATATAGCTATCAGACTGGCAGTGAAAACTGGGGGAGCATTACGCTAAAAAATCATCAGGCTTACTTTGGTAGTGATAATGGCAAGGTGTATGCGTTTGATGTTGATAGAGTGAAAACTCGTTGGGTATTCACCACAGGCGATAAAGTTCGGTCGAAGCCGCTTGTTGACCACCATAGAGTGTTTTTTTCTAGTGATGATGGTTATCTTTATGCGTTGAATCGCTGGAATGGAAAGCTGCTCTGGAAGACCAGTCTTAATGATGGTGATCACAATCGTATTCTGCCGGCCAACCATGCTCCATGGGAGTTTGACTACACTAAATCTAGCCCGGTGGCCGACAGTAATTTTGTCTATGTTGGCAGTGCTGATTCAAATTTTTATGCCATATCGAAACGTACAGGCAAGATTCAGTGGCGTTTTAATACTGGTGGGATGATAAGAGCGACTGCCAGCATCTATCAGGGTAAAGTATTTTTTGCGAGTTGGGATGGCCATGTTTACGCACTCGATAAGCTGTCGGGTGAACTTGCTTGGCAATTTAAAACTCAAGGCGCGATACCTTCGAGCCCAGTTGTGCTCGACGATATACTCATTATTGGCTCTCGTGATACTTACTTGTATGGTTTAGACCCTCACAGGGGGCAAGTCGTGTGGAAAAAAGCATTGCCAGGTGGTTCTTGGGTTGAGTCGAGCGCTATTGCAGACATTGAAGATGACTATTTCTATATTGGTAGCTCAGATGCCAAGTTACTGTTTAAAATGGAAGTAGAAACTGGAGAGATTGTTTGGCAAGTGGCGACGCCTGGCTGGAGTTGGGGGCAACCTGTGGTTGACCAATCGCATGTTTATATCGGTTCTACAGGTCATGATGAACCGGGTTGGTACGTTACTAAAAGCGGGTTTATGGCGCTAGACAGAGCGTCTGGAGAGAGGGTTTGGCAGTATCAACCTAAATTGATCCCTGGGTTTGTACATGGTGGCGTGTATGCTTCACCGGCAATCGGAGCCGGTAAGGTGTTGGTACCAGACCTCGATGGTTTTATTCATGTTTACCAGCAGTAAGCAAGCGAAGAGGCTTTAGCCAATTATAAAGGCACGATATGGTGCCTTTATAATTTTTTAAGCCCTAGCTTGTCTCATTAATTTTTTAAGAGAGCAATGGGGCAATAAATAACGAGCATCAAGGTAAACAAGCTAAAAATACCCTCCGGATCTAGTCAGCATGATACCTTAATGCACTTTTATGATTAAGTAGCGTGATCACCCCAAATAAAAAGGCTAGAACGACAAGGAACAAATATCTCGGTAACGAAAAGTCGGCTGTAGGGCTGTTAGGTGGGGCGTAAGAGTTAGCAAATTGTAATTCCACCGATGGCTGGGTTGGGTAGTGTAGCTTATGACCGTCTTTGGTAACAAAATAGGCTGTATCTATAACGATATTTGTTTTGGTTGCATCTACATGACTTTTAAAGAAAACACGTGCAATTCGGTTGGTGCTAAAGATATTTTTTGCTGGCATTGATTGGCTAACTGTGTAACTGATAGTTCCCGAATTAGGATTTGCCAGATTAATTTGCTCTGTTAGCGCTTTATGATTAAACAAATTTCCATGTTCCAGATGCGGTGATGTTTCTTTGTTGTGTGGCGGCAACATGATTAATTTTGTAGGGTCATATTTGAGTGTTAAATGTACGCCATATATGGCTGGTATGTCGTCGGCCATAATATCGACATAAAACTCGCTTCCTGTTTTGATATGGTCTACTGGTAGGCTTATGTAAATCGAATCGTCACGTGCACTGATAGCGGTCACAAAAAGAAGCAAATATATAGCGATTACCTTTTCCATCTGGCACTCTCATCTTATCTTTAAATTAAGTATGTAGTTACACTAATCTATAGCTTAGTGCGTAAATCAATTTTATTAAATACGACCTGTAGCCAATAACTTGAAAATTTCAGTATTGCGGCGTTTGCCATATTCTAGTTTCCATTACAGAGTAAAATACTATTGTGTCAAAAAAATATAAATAGTGTATTTACCCCAATTGACCATTAAATTGAGCTTGATCTACACAACTAGCCCTTCTTCCAAGCCATATTTTACTAATTCAGCTGCTTTGTTAACACCAAGCTTTCTCATCGCTTTTGTTCGGTGATTGTCAACAGTTTTTATTGAAATACACAGTGTATCGGCAATTTGTCGGTTGGATTTTCCCTGAGTGATATAGCTGACGATTTGTTTCTCTCTTGCTGTAAGGAGAAACTGTGTGCTAGCAGCCTTATATCGTGCTAATTCGCTTTCTATACTTGGGCTAATAAACGAGTGACCGGCAGCGACAGTTTGCAAGGCTTGAATGAGAGTATCAAATGCTTCACTCTTGGAGAGGTAGGCGTCGGCACCGACCTCAAACGCACGGTGAATTACCTTAATATCATCATGCATACTAAGAAAAATGATACGGGTTTTTAATTTTCGTTGCTTTACGTGTTCACACACTTTGAGACCACTCAAATCTCCCATTGCAATATCTAATATGGCGAGATCGGGTTGATATTGGGAAATAAATTGCCATGCTTGCTCGCCTGTGGCGACATCACTAATATTGTATTGAGTTTGTGATCTCTCGATAAGAGAACGTAAGCCCTGACGCACTAAATGGTGATCATCCGCGATTAATATGGTTAAACTATTTTCTTTTCCGTTACCCATTTTAACTCCATGTATATACTTGTCTCGCAAAAGCTTGGCTGAGATTATAGTTCTAGACTATTGCCTTATTAATAAATAGCGTCGATTTTTTGTTCTGTTTTCATCGGGCAGTAGTCGAGTTTGCCTGTCTACAGTAACTTAAAGTATATGATTATCAGATGGGTAAGTATTTTATATGTAATTGATCACGGTGCATATGAATATCGTTAAGATAATACACAAAATTGAATAAGGCTTATTTAGTGGTGTTTGTGCGTTTAGCTGTAACCGTTTTACCTGGCTATAAGTAGCTTTATTTTGGAGTTTAACAGCCATAGGAGCACCTTTAAGGTGCGCCCATTGAGTTGTTATTACATGGCGAATTATTGCTAACCGGTATGAATAATTGCTATGTAATTGTATGGCTAGTAAACAGTCATGTAGTTCACAGTTACATCGCCTTCGCGGTACAGTCCGTGCTCTTGATTGAAGTTCACATCAATGGTGACCTTTGCATAGTCTGTTTGGAGCGAGTAGTTACCGCCACTTGGCGTCGAGTAAGTACATTCAGTTTGTGCATATAGGTATTCAGGCTGCATTGGCGTCACAAAATAATTAATGACTTGAGTATGGCAATTGTGGAAGCGATAGCCTGCATCTTTAAGCTGTGTTCTGATAGCTTGATACTTACGACCATATTCAAGCACCTCTTGAACACTTGCATAGCCCGCCTGTGCAGACAGCTCTTGAGCTGAAACATTGGCAGCGGCCGCAGCGGCAATTAGTGAGAATAATACGCCAGTTTTCATAGTTAGTTTCCTTTTCTTGAGAATAAAATAGCCTTATTGGCTGGTAAAAAGTTAAGTGTACGGGGTTGTTTATGTCGTGCCATTTCCTTCACAACATCAAACTACAAGACAAATCATCTTGTGTTCGCACACCATTATTAAACGAATAAATGAAGTTAATATTTATGATTAAAGTCAAAAAAATGAAGAAAAAATTTATAAAATGAAATTTATGGGTATTAAATAGTCAATTTATTCCGGTGTGTGAATTATTGTTTCTTTTGCTTTAGTGCTGTTATTAGCAGTGTTATAAATTAGGTAAGAAATGGCGTTTTTCTTGAGCAATAAAGGCGCAAAACCATAATATGTGTAAAATTTATGCTAAGTTGATAAAGGATGAGTTAATTTGTATAAGTTATGTACTATTTATTCGGTTTGGCGGCGTTGTTTTTTTCATGTGTCGTGGTTGCAAAGGAATACAGTGTTTTGGTGTATCACGGTGCGAATCCGCCATACAACTACATTCACAATCATCAACCCTCAGGTATTTTTAGCGACTTGTTTGCTCGACTTGGCGAGCTAACTGGGCACACTTTTAAGTTGGTGCCTTGGTCTGTGGCGCGTGGTCAAAAGCTATTTGATATGGGAAAAATAGACATTGAACCAGGTGTCAATCCTATTTGGCGTGCGCAAAGAAAAAATCCCGGGATCTATTCGCGGCCTTATGCATATTCTAAGGAAGTGGTGTTGGGTCGTGAAGGTGAACGGCCAACCGCCGACCCAAAATCTTTCTATGGTAAGGTCTTTGGTCGTGTAAGGGGTTATCGATACGGACAGTTTGAATCTCACTTTGGCGAGAACAAAATTGTACTTTATGACAACGTTTCTGAAAAAGAGCTATTGTCTCAGTTGGCTCACAAACGAATTGACTACGTGATGATTGGCGATGTTACAGCGGCGTATTATCAAAAGCATAATCCCCATTATGCTTCGTTCAAAGTCGTATTTGAAATTAGCAAGCTGCCAGTGCATATGCGATTACAACCCCATTTACAGCAATTAAAGACGGAACTGAATCGAGCGCTACAAGTAATGCAGCGCAACGGCGAGATTGATGCCATCTATCGCCAATATGGTGCACTGAACCAATAGTGTGATAGGTCCTATGATGCTAGTTGGGATGACAATATATCTATAAAGTATCTAACCTTAGGTGATAGGTGCTTGCGGCTGGGATAAACCACATAGACTTCCACAGGCCTTTGCAAGTAGGCTTCGAGTAAGATTTCAAGCTGGCCTTGCTCAATGGCATCTGCCAGATAAAATTCGGGCAACCTAGATATACCTATGCCGTCAATTGCCATCGCGGCTTGCATATGCCCGTTGTTAATATTCGCTCGCTTTCTAACATCAACGGTAAATGACTTACCTGCTTGATCTGTAAACTCCCAGCGATCTGGATGCTTTAGGTTGCTGTAGCAGATGCAGTGATGTTTGCTTAGCTCTCTAGGATGATGGGGTTTTCCATATCGCTCTATGTATTTTGGGCTAGCAACAACCAAAGTTCTACAGCGGTAAATACGTTTACAGATCAAACTCGACTCTTCGAGTTGGGTGGTTGCACGAATTGCCAAATCAAAGCCGTCACCAACCACGTCTACCGCTCGGTCATTGAGCTCCCATTCAATAGTGACATTAGGATATTTGCGTAAATACTCTGTGACTGCAGGTCTGAGGTAGTCCAAACTAAATGCGACAGGGCAACTAATCTTAAGCACCCCCTTGGGTTTATTTTCCTGATGCGTAAGCAGTTGCAGTGTTTGTTCGGCATCACTGAGTAATTGCACACAATGCTGATAGTACACTTCTCCGTCAGGGGTAAGTGCCAAAGTTCGGGTTGTTCGATTGAGTAACCTGACGCCCAGTCGAGCTTCCAAACGATTGATAACTTTACTGACATGAGATGGTGAGTGGCCAAGTTGTTCTGCGGCCAATGCAAAGCTATTACATTGTACGACCTTAATAAAGACAGGAATACCGTCAAACACATTATGATTCATATGGAAATAGTAAGTTTACGTTTGCCCTATTAATGTTTATTAAAACTTAATCTACACTGTTTGTCATCAAGTCGAGCAAACATATTCGACAACCCATAAAAAGTTAATTTGGAGAACATCATGAAAGTACTAGCATTTGCAGCAAGTAACAGCCGTCAATCAATCAACAATGCACTGGTAAAGTATGCGGCGTCACAAATTGAGAACGCAGAGATAGAAATTTTAGATCTGAATGATTTTGAAATGCCGATTTACAGCATTGACCGAGAAAAAGACAATGGGATCCCAGAGCAGGCCCAGAAATTTTACGACAAGATAGGCGCTGCAGATGCAGTTATTGTCTCATTTGCTGAGCATAATGGTTCTTACACAGCAGCGTACAAGAATATATTTGACTGGACCTCTCGTATTGACATGAAAGTGTATCAAAATACTCCGATGGTACTTTTGGCAACATCTCCAGGCCCTGGTGGAGCACAAAGTGTGTTAGGTGCCGCGGTGAACTCTGCACCGTATTTTGCAGCAGATGTAAAAGCGCATTTATCAGTTCCTAGCTTTTTTGATAACTTTGATATGGAAGCGGGTAAATTAACTAATGGCGAAATCAGTGACGCCTTGAGCAATGCACTAAAACAACTGGCAAACTAAAATAACAAGTTTGTTCCCAAATATACTGTTTTTGCAGCTGCCAGCATCAACGCAGAGCAGCTGCAATTTACAGCCACATTTGCAATTTAAGGTCATGAGCTTTTCACACTTCGTAAAAAACAGCTTTACAAATTAATAAGATATAATAGAATCTTAGCGTCTTACTTGGGGCTATAGCTCAGCTGGGAGAGCGCTTGCATGGCATGCAAGAGGTCGGCGGTTCGATCCCGCCTAGCTCCACCAAATCTTATCCAGCATATTCTTGCAACAGCATCAAACTGCACAATTTAAATAATGTATCCACCAAAATCGGGGTGAGCGCATGGTTGAAAACAAACAAAGTGTATTTAGAGGTATACCCAGAGATTTATCAGACGAATTTTTCGAAGTCATTGCAAGCAGCGATGATGTAAAAATTGAACGTATTATCTCCAGAGGACATACTTCTCCGCAAACAGGTTGGTATGACCAAGCGCAAAATGAGTGGGTAATAGTGCTGCAAGGTGAGGGGCAGCTCACGTTTTCAGATGGTCGAGTTGTGACCTTGGTTGCCGGCGAGCATATTAATATTCCGGCGCACTGCAAACATAAAGTAAGCTGGACTAAACCGGATACTGATACTATTTGGTTAGCGGTTTTTTACACCTAGCCATTTGCTTAATACAGACTCTAGCTTTGCCATTTCAACGGGTTTCGCGACAAAGTCATCCATGCCAGCGCTGTAATACGTCGCGATATCTTCTAAAAACACATTGGCAGTGATCGCAATGATCACCATTTGACTATACTGGGGGTGCATTCTCAGGTGTTTGGTTGCTTCAATACCATCCATTTTAGGCATATGTATATCCATGAGGATCAGATCAAAATAGGTTTGTGCAACTTTTTCTAATACCTGTTGGCCATCTTTTGCTAATACGACACGCAAACCAAACTTTTCCAACATAGCACTGATCACAACCTGATTAATTGCATTATCCTCAGCAAGTAAGACCTTCCCACTGAGTTGCATACACTGATCAGTTTTTGCAGCACTATACTCGATTAAGCAACAAGGCTTAAATGGCCAAGTAAACGCGAATGTTGCGCCCTCATTTGGTGTGGATTCACAGTATATTATCCCGCCAGCAAGGTTAACTAGCTGCTTGCAAATACTCAACCCAAGTCCAGTTCCGCCAAAACGCTTTGTGGTACTGTCGTCTTCTTGGCAAAACGGGTCAAAAATTTTATTTTGCTGCTCTTGTTTGATGCCAATACCAGTGTCTGTAACGGTGAATAACAATTGTGTCGCGTCATTTGGGTTGAGCTGAACCAATATAGATATCTCACCTTGTATAGTAAATTTATAGGCATTGCTCAATAGGTTGAGCAGTACTTGCTGTAACCTGTGTTTATCACTGACAATTTCAAGAGGCGTATCAGCCACTATGGTGTGTGATAAGGCAATAGGCTTTGACTGAGCCCTTGACTGCGTAAGGTGTAGTAAATGTGCAATGGTGCTTTTTAGCTCAAAAGGTTCTTCGTATAAATTGATTTGCCCTTGTTCAAGTTTCGAGATATCTAATATGTCGTTTATGAGGGTCAATAAGTTACTGCCTGAAACACTGGCCAGCTTAAGGAGGTGTTTTTGTTCTTTGTTGAAGTTTGCCTCTTGTTCTAATAGCTGGATAGTGCCCAATATACCATTCATGGGCGTGCGGATCTCATGGCTCATGTTGGCTAAGAAGCGGCTTTTTGCAGTAACGGCGAATTCGGCTTCGCGCTTCGCTTTTTCAAGTGCTTGCGTTCGTTTTTCTACTCTGGACTCTAAATCACTTTCTCGCGCGTAGATGGTGTCACGCATAGTTTCAAATGTACGACTCAATTCAGCGATTTCATCATTGCCTTTGGTTTTGATATGAATCTTGTAGTGACCTTTGGCAAGCGATTTTGCAGCATATGTTAAACGTGAAATAGGGCTATACAGTCGATATGCTATCCACCAGGCCACAAGCATACTCAATAATGTAGCAAATGTGAGTGTCAGCAGTAACTTCTCTTTAAGGGTTTTCACCGACGCAAAAACGACCTGTTCAGGCAAAACTACAGCAAGACTGTAATTGGCAGCACGAATAGGTGCATAAAAGATAAATGCATGTGTCTGATTATCTATCATTAGTTGTCCATGCCCTTCAAGCCCAGCGATCATTTTTATGCCCAGTGCTTTAAGCAAGGGATCTTGTTCTTTGGTGATCCTGTTGACTGTACTGGCTTTTTCGCCAATATCATTGAGCACGTAGTTGCCATCCTTATATTGATGCTCAATGGTCTTATTGGCATTCCAGTGGTACATATAAATCCCAGTACTAGACACCAGCATAAATTTGGCTTGCTCGCCGAACTGTTGTAGTACATGGTTTTTGACATTAACGATGAGGCGGTCGACTTCACGCCAGGGAATACTGCCTCCTAATAAGCCAACGACCTTGTCGTCATGGCTTAAAATTGACGCAGCAACAACAATCTGCTTAACGCCTGTGGTGTATGAGATCATGGGTTCAGAAACATATACTCTAGGAAGTTGCTCAATATTATTATTAATGGTGTATTGCCAGTAGTCTCGCTGTTTAATGGTTTTTATCTTGGCTTGTGGATCTGAATCATCAAAGGTGCGCAACATATTGTGATACGGATTCCCTCCTTCGGTATTGTGAAAGCTGCCATCCGCACGCCCAACAATAAACTTTTCGTATACTCCGTGGTGTGATTGTTTTTCGGTGTTTAAGATAGGCTTTATTTGGTTAAAGTCCATCGTTCGAAGAGCTGGTTGGCGCGCTAGGGTTGAAATTTCTGATTTCCGTTGAGAAAAGTAGGCATTAAATAGTGCGGCCGCACTGAGTACCTCTGATTGCGCTGCTCGAATACTCATTTCTCCCGCTTGACGTGCACTGTGAAGCATCGCAATGAAAAAGATGACAAGCATGGGCACTAGAGCTGTAATAGCTAACACCAGAGGAAGCCGGGTTTTAAGTTGCATAGGCGCAGCAGGGCTGTTTATTTAACTCTTATTTTAGTCAAGAATTAGTTGGTGCGAGGGCTAAAGTCAGTTTAGGGATGAACGAAATTAATAACACATTTAAATTCAGTTGCTTAAGGTGATTCTTAAAAGTTTAAAAATACCCGTGTTAATATTTGTTATTCTAAATCAAAAAAATTTTGCCTATAGGGTGTTAATGTATGTATGAACGCTTGATGCAATAAAAATGATGAATAAAACAAAGTGTCGGCGTAAATCTATGAACCTGATATATGAGTTTGCTGGATTAAAGGTGTTGCAGTGAGCATCATGTTTCACAAAAGGGCTATGTTTTTGCTAGGTAGCGTAACCCGACGTAATCGTGAGGTGATCAAATCATTAAAAGTGTAAAACTGTGTCAAATTATGGCTATTGTATAAAGTGATTTTACCATCAACTAGGTAATAAAAAGCGCGTTGGTTATAGCGCTTGGAAATAGATTGTGCAAGTGTTAGTGGGAGGTCTAGACAAATACTCAACTCGCGATAAGACATGTCATGATTACCACCATATAGATATTTAACTGATGACGGTAACCGAGACAATAACGCAATATATTTTTGTTGTAAGCTGGTATTCTTCTTCCGACTTAACCGATGACCATGCGTATTCCATACGCTTATAATTGCACCATTTTTATAATGGTGAACTGGCATTAGAGGATAGAAGTACACCTCTTTATACAGCTGCCATATATTTTCTGAAATATGCTGATTTTTGGCATCGGCAGTTATATTAATCATCGTGATTATTCTTGATTTTTGGAATATTCCATTTATTTTAACTGTGTCACTCACTATTGCCAGAGTTTGAAACTACAGAGCAAGAACTAAGAAAAATAACAAAGTAAATTTTTCTAGCCTTGGCAGGTAAGTAACCTCAATCAATTTAATTACTTAAATCTACACTGTAACTTCTACGAAAGTAATTGCCCTTTACTTCACACCAGTTTCACATCCACTCCTTTATTGTGATACTCCCAACCAAAAGGAGAGTCGTTATGAAAAGCCTCGTTATGCTAACCAGTATTGCACTTTTTAGTTCAGTCGTCGCTGCAAAAGATAGTGCTAATGTATTAGTTGTGATCAGTAGCTACGGTGAAGTAAATCAAAACCAAGAACTTGTAAAGCCAGGATACGAGTTTGGTGAATTAAGCAAAGCGTATCATGTATTTAAACGCCATGGTATTCAAGTGACCATTGCTTCTCCGTCAGGTGGTAAACCTGTCGCGGACGAATATGATAAGTCAGCAATTTATAACCAAAAATTCCTGAACGATGAGGCCGCTTTAGCGTCTTTGACAAACAGCTATAAACTGGCAGATATTGATGCCAGTAAATTTGATGGCATATTTGTTGTTGGTGGTAAGGGCCCTATGTTCGACTTACATCAACATGAGCCGCTAAAGCAAACTATCTCAAAAATTTATGAAAATAGTGGTGTGGTTGCTGGCGTGTGCCATGGGCCAGCGGCTTTTGTTGACGTAAAATTGAGTGATGGGCGTTACTTGGTAGCAGGTAAGCGAGTGAATGGATTTACCAATGCGGAAGAACATGCATTTGGCTCTAAGTGGTTAAAAGATTTCCCATTTTTATTGCAAGACAAACTAGAAGAGCGCGGTGCAAAATTCGAACAAGATGGCGTGATGTTAAACCAAGTCACTGTCGACGGCCGACTGATCACAGGCCAAAATCCATTTTCAACCGTGGATACCGCTCGTGCAATGGTGACAGCTATGGGCGTTGAACTATTGTCCGCTCAGCCCTATCAAGATGATGCCAGTGTTAAATTATATGAGCTATTTTTAAGAGACCAAGATACTGCTATCCAAAAGTTGGAAGCGACGCCGGCACTTTATGATATGCAAATGCTTGCCATGCTTAGTGTTTTTCAAATTAAACACGCTACGACAGAGTATCAAGTTGATGCCAGTGCGCAGCTATTAGAGTATGTGTTACCTAAGTTTTCACATCCCGTTTTAGCAGTCACACTTGCTCAAGCCTATGTGCGTATGAATCAGTCAGATAAAGCACTGGAGGTTTTGCAAACAAGCGCGAAACAGTTCCCTGAAAACGAAAAAATCAAATCGTTTATAGCATCTCTTTAGCGAATTATGAGGGCCTAGAAATAGGCCCTTTCGAGTCAAAATTAAGAAAAAATGACTACATCATGAATTTTACTAATGTGGATAAAAAAAGCCTAAATAATTGACTGTCATGAATACTGAAATAAACGGCAATTTTATAAAATAAAGCGAAGGTTTTTTGTTCTCATATGTGTTTTTTTTGTATAAAACTTGTGTATCAATGGTTGACTGTTAAGGTTTTTTGTCTCTTTTGTGGTCAATTGGGTAATATGTTTCTATTAACAAAAGTCATGTGAAAATATGACTTAGTTAATACCAATTTACTGCCTAGAGCGATAAAATATAAGGGCTTTTAAAGTCATATATAAAGGAAGTATATTGTTGATCATGAATTTAAGTGATAAAGAAAATACTGACTTTACCTTTGCGGTATTTGGTCATTATGCACTGAATAAAAGGAAACGTTCGTTAACATTCTGCGGTGAAAGGGTTAAAGTTGAACCCCTGATCTACGACTTGTTAGTTTACTTTATTCAGCACAGAGATCGCGTGATTAGCCGCGATGAATTGTGTCGAGAAATCTGGCAACAAGAGTATGTTGACAACAACGCGATAAATCGTGCTGTGTCAGAACTACGTCGCAGTATTTCAAAACATAATTTAGAAGGTGAAGTAATCAGAACCCATTACAAAAAAGGGTATAGCTTTAACTTAAACGTGAAGTTAGACCCCCGTCCTGGCCTATTTCAATGGCTAACACGACTGTTTAATCAGTCCCCGATGAGAAAAGGAAAGTTAACATAAATAAGCACCAAGTTACGAGAAAATAGAGCTAAATGTTCTTAATTTTAAAAATAAGTATAAAAAAATTCATGTTTCGTGCTTAAGTTAATTGATGAGGGTCAAAGCTCATTTTGACTGTCCACTTGGTGCCCACTTTTTCTTAAGGTGGCGCAAGTATTCATGCTTGGTAAAATCGATAGAGCGGCTCATACGCACTTTTTACCAAGCCCCCTGCTATTTCACAATCATTTCACAGATCAGCATGATAAGCTGTGTGCAATAACCCAATTTATACGGTATTAACATGGAAAAACACTCGTCTATGCGCAAAATGGATATGCAATTTAAAGTACTGGTGGTTGAGGATAATCTCGAAATCAGTCGCAATATCGCAGAGTATTTTGAGCCACGTGGATTAGTCTTGGACTTTGCTTACGATGGTAAGCAAGGCGTAGATCTGGCATTACAGAACTACTATGACTGCATTATTCTCGATATCATGCTGCCAGAAATGGAAGGATTGGCGGTGTGTAATATCTTGCGAAATAAAGCCTGTCGGCATATTCCTATTATTATGTTGACTGCACGTGATGCGCTGGATGATAAGTTAGCCGGATTTGAAACAGGTGCTGATGACTATTTAACCAAGCCATTTGCCTTGGAGGAGTTATTTGTAAGGTGCTTGGCGCTTGCTAAGCGCCATTTGCTTAACTGTGAAAAAACTCTACAGCTTGGTGACTTAAGTCTCAATGCCCAAACTCAGCAAGTGAAGCGAGGCGGTCAAGAGATTATCTTGCAGCCGATCCCACTTAAGATTTTGCAGCTTTTAATGGAGCACCACCCAAGACCCCTGAGTCGTAGTGAACTCAGTGACAAAATTTGGGGAGATGATCCAACTGACTCAGATGCGCTGCGCTCACATGTTTATCAACTTAGAAAAGCGATCGATAAGCCATTTGATACTGCGATCATTAAAACGATTCACAGTGTTGGCCTAGCCTTGGATATAGCATAATCTTATGAAAGCTCGTCAATTACGCACTAGAATCATTGCCTATTTTGTTGGCATATCAGTATTTATCAGTTTTTTGTTTGGATTCGTCTGTTTTCTTTTTGCATATACAATCGAGGATCACCTATTTAATGTATTGCTCAAAGATGAAGCCGCATATGTCTCCAAGCAGTTGAACTTAGGCAATACACCTCAACCTCGACTTGATTTTATTCAATATTTGGAGCATAAGCAGCAATTGCCCTCGTTTATAAAAGAGGCATTGATCGAGGAGCCACGCGCTGTTGAATTTGCCTCAATAGACGATAAGCACTATCACCTAATGTGGTTAGATAAAGGCGTTTTACTGGCCGAGGTCAGTGAGCAGCTGGTAGTGAGAAAAATAAAAATGGGCATGTTTAACTTCTTGCTGGTGGCGCTCGTAATCGTGTTGATTGTTGCCATATTGCTGGCCTATTTGTCACTTGCCATGGCTAAGAAGCTGCTTAAACCCCTCGATCGGTTGGTTGATATTGTTGCGCAGGCACCCGTTGAAAAGCTGCCACAGAATTTTTCCAATCAATTCGTGAATGATGAGATAGGCGGTTTTGCACGTACGCTTGAACAGGCTCTGGATCGAATTCGTCAATTTATTGATAGAGAGCAAGCATTTACCAGAGATGCGTCACATGAGCTGCGCACTCCCATTGCGGTCACACAAGGGGCGCTGACCTTGCTACAGCAAGAAGCATTGAATGATAAACAACAAGCCTTGGTAGAGCGAGCTGTATCTGCACAGGCGCAAATGGCGCAAAGCGTTGAAACCTTGTTAGCATTAGCCAGAGAAGAGACGATTAACCAAACAGAAGTAAAGTTACTTCCCTTGGTTGAAAGCTGTGTCTTGCAACAAGCCCATAAAATTGACAGTAAAGATATTTCGGTAGAGATTGACGTACCAAGTAGTGCAACCATTGCGCTTGGTGAAAGTGCTTTAAACTTGATATTAAGCAACCTGATTGGAAATGCATTTTCCCATGTAGAAAAAGGCACGGTTACGGTGCGCTTTTCCAACAATACCTTGAGTATTATTGATACAGGTCAGGGGATCCCGAGTGACATACAAGGGCGAATTTTTGAATCGGGGATAAAGGGTGACTCGAGCACTGGGCTAGGTATGGGCTTATCGATTGTTTTCAGGTTGTGTCAGAGGTTGGATATTCACTTGTCGCTAGATAGCAGCGAACAGGGAAGTGCATTCCACCTCACCTGCCCAAAAAATTAGAAGCTTGAGGCCTGTGCCTCAAGTTTCAGCCTTTGCTTACCCAGTTATAGTTTTACAGATGTAGGCTGCTTAACTAAGCCCTTATCGAGGAGCTCTTGTGTAATTCGTTCTGATAGCATCGATGCGATGGTCTTGTTGTGATCTCGAATGGTTTTCTGCGCTTTTACAACTCCTGTTGCTGTCATGGCTTTATTTTGATCCCCTTTGTCGAACAAAGTAATTTGAAACTTGTCGGTCAGGTGCACTGTGGTATACGACGTATAGTTAGTAGAGGGGGTGCCTACTGATGAGTAAGAAGGTGTTGTCGAGTTGGCGTTGAAAGCATGTGAGGTTTGGCTTTCTTGTGATAGTAGCTCTATTTGTAATCGCGCTTGTGCACCTGTTTTTGCAAACGCTTGTTGCCAAGTATGCTGATTGAACTCTCGTGTTGGGGGGAAGACGTCGATTGCTTTGACACACTTAACTGAACTGAGTTTGAGGTTGATTTGTTTACAAACTCTGTCCTCAATGAGTGTTTTCATGGTTAAGTCAGTAAGTGCAGCGTCAACCATTAAACTTGAATATTGGGTGGCTTTAAATTTCGGATCAACATAACTTTGCATGTCAACTGATGCACAGCCTGATAAGGTCGCGACGACCAGCGCAGTTACACAATACTTCTTCATTTTAATTTCCTTAATTATATAGCGTTTCCATAAAGGGGAGTGAATTTTGACTTTCAGATGGGTCATTTAACACTAAAATCACGACTAAATTGTACCCAAAAGCGCAATTGGGTACAACGGTATATCTGTTAATTCAGCCTGTTATGATTTACTCAGCCATACATCAAATTGCTTTTCCATAAAGTCTCTAATAAGCGGCTGGGCTTTTTCATTGGGATGCAGGTTGTCGTTTTGCATTAACGACTTGTCGATTGCAATCGGCACCATAAAATAATCCATCAAATAAGCCCCTGTGTCTTTAGCTACCTTTTGATAGTTACCGGTAAACATTTTGGTGTATCTTGGGCCTAGGTTTGGCGGAATTTGAATTTCCATTAACGCGACTTTTGCGCCACTGTTTTTACTTTTTGCAACCAACTCTGTGAGGTGCTTGCGGATCAGTTTAATTGGAAAACCGCGAATACCATCATTTCCGCCTAATTCGATTAATACATGGCTAGGTTGGTGCGCTTTAAGTTGGGCGTCAATGGTGAGCAGCGCATTGTCCGTGGTTTGGCCAGAGACACTCATATTGATTAATGAGATCGATTTTTTCGTTTCAGCGTACTTATTTTGTAACAAATTAACCCAGTCTTGGTCTTGTTTAAGTCCGTAGCCCGCACTTAAGCTATCACCTATGATCATAATTTTAGTCTCGCTAGCTGTTGCCCCAAAGGGTTGATTGAGGCATGCGAGGAACAGCACAAGTTTTAGGAAAATTCGAATCATGTCAGTACTTTCTCAGTTAAATGTTATTCAGGTCAAAGGACTTAACAAAACAGTCAGTACCTTTGAAGGTGACTTAGATATCCTTAGCGATATCAATTTCACTGTCAAGTCAGGAGAGTCTGTTGCGATTGTGGGCACGTCCGGCTCAGGTAAATCTACGCTACTCAGTTTGCTTGCTGGACTGGATACAGGAACGGCTGGTGAAGTATTTTTGGACGGTGCGGCACTACACAAATTAGATGAAGAAGAGCGTGCGCGCCTACGAGCAGAAAAAGTGGGCTTTGTATTTCAATCGTTTATGTTGGTGCAAAGCTTAACAGCGCTGGAAAATGTGATGCTGCCCGCCGAGTTGGCTGGTGATAGCGGCGCGAAACAACAGGCCTCGGAATTACTCGAAAAAGTAGGCCTATCCCATCGAGTTAGTCACTATCCGTCGCAACTTTCTGGCGGAGAGCAACAACGAGTAGCGATAGCGCGGGCCTTCATCGGTTCGCCCAAAATCCTGTTTGCTGATGAACCGTCGGCAAACTTAGACAGTAAAAATGGTCACCTGATAGAAAAGCTACTTTTCGACCTCAACAAGCAAAATGGGACTACATTAATTCTGGTTACCCATGATGAAGCGCTCGCTCGGCAGTGCGATCGGATTATTCACATCGAGGGTGGCCAGCTAGAAAAAATACGCGATGGTGAAGGAGCAACAGTTCATGTGGTTTAAGTTAGCACTCACTTTATTTTGGCGAGAGCTGCGTCGTGGTGAGTTGACCATTATTTTTGCGGCGATAGCCCTTGCTGTACTAACAGTATTTAGCTTGTCATCTGTGACAGAGCGCATTCGGATGAACATTGAGCAAAAATCAGCAGACTTTATTGCTGCTGATAGGCGTTTAGTGAGCAACCATGCTTTAAATGATGATTATATTCTTGAAGCTGAACGTTTAGGTCTGAACACGGCACGACAAATGTTTTTTGACTCTATGCTGTTTGCCAATGATGAATTGGTATTGGGCTCGATTAAAGCGGTGTCTAATGGTTATCCTTTAAGGGGTTTGGTCAAGCTCAAAGATGATTTTGCCCAAGCAGAATATGAGGTGCGAGATGTACCTAAACCTGGCGAGGTCTGGCTCAGTGAAGGGATGTTTTATAGTCTAGGCTTAGATGTTGGTGACCAAGTTGAAATTGGCGTAGGTATGTTCCGCGCCAGTAAAATCCTTGTCAGTGAACCAGATGCACCATTTTTCTCGTTGGCGGGGAATAAACGTGTTTTACTAAATTACACCGATATTGAGACAACACAGGCGGTCCAGCCAGGAAGCCGAGTGTTTTATCGCATGTTATTTTCGGGTGATGAAGCACTGTTGACAGATTATTATGGGTGGCTGAAGCCTCAATTGAGAGAAAATCAAAGGTGGCAGGGAATAAAAGATCGTCAGTCGCCACTAGGTGAGAACCTTGCGCGTTCAGAGAGCTTCTTATTGCTAGCTGGGTTATTCGGAATAATGCTAGCAGCGGTAGCAATGGCTGTGTCTGCGAAGCGTTACTGTGAGCGTCAGTACGATCCGGTTGCCATGATGAAAACACTCGGTGGTAGTCGAGCTACAATTCGCAATATCTTTTTGCTTCATCTCTCTATGGTGACAGCTTTTTCAGTCTCAATAGGCATAGTAATTGGCTATGGGTTGCAAGCTGTGGCGACTGATTATCTCGCCAGCTTTATGGACACGCAATTACCTGCTGCGGGTTTCAAGCCGTGGTTTTTAGCCATTACCATTGGTGTGGTGTGCGCATTGATGTTTTCATTGAAGCCTCTACTCGATTTATTTGATATCCCGCCACTGCGCGTTTTACGTCGTAATTTAGGGGATAAACTGGCTGTGAGTAGAGTTCATATGGCACTGTCTGTGACCACTATTTTTGCCTTGATGTGGTTTTTCAGTGGAGAGTTAAAAACAACCCTTTTTCTCTTTGGTGGGACCGCAATATTGATGCTGGTGTTGTTTGGCGTCTCGAGGTTGCTGTTTAGTGCTGGCAGAAAACTAGGCTTGAGCCCTGGCAGCAGCTGGTCTTTGGCCATTGCGACCTTACAAAAGCGTGCCAACGCAAATGCTGTACAGTTGATCAGCTTTGCTTTGGCGATAAAGCTTATGTTGTTTTTATTTGTGCTCAAAAATGACCTGATTTCTGATTGGCAAATGCAAGTACCTGCGGATGCTCCCAATGCCTTTCTGATTAATATAAACGAATCAGAAGTCAGTGATATCCAGGACTTCTTCACACAAAATCAAATTACGCATACAGAGTTTTTCCCTATATTCCGAGGTCGTGCGAATGCATTAAATGGAGAAAAATTTGCGCGCAGTACATCAAAGCAAGAAGGTGAAGAGCAAGATGAAGAGGCTACTGAAGGGGCTGGTCGAGAGCTGAATCTGACTTGGATGACGCAGCTACCAGATGGCAATGAAGTGGTCGATGGCACATGGTTCGATGCGGATAGTACTGAATTAGAAGTGTCTGTTTCTCGAGGAATGGCGCAAGGGATAGGGATTGAAGTTGGTGATACGCTGACATTCTTAGTAAATGAGCGCAGTTTTGATGCTAAGGTTACCAGTCTTCGCAGCGTTGACTGGGGATCGCTTAAGCCCAATTTTGTGATGATATTTAACCCTCCTGTCGCGGGTAAATTTCCTGTGACTTATTTCAGTGCAGCGCAATTTGGTGAAGGAGATGAAAAAACCGTCAGTACGCTACTTAGGCAGCACCCTACAGTGAGTATGATTGATATTAAAAGTCGTTTAGAGCAAGCGCAGTCAATGATTGCCCAAGTGTCTTTGGCTATCAGTTTCGTATTGGCTATCGTGTTAACCAGTGGTGCTTTAGTACTGATATCTCAGGTACAGGCGAGCCTAGCCGAGCGTATGCAGGAGATCGTTATTTTGCGTACTTTAGGCGCACGTGGACGCTTGATTAAATTGGCAACCTTGTATGAGTTTTTACTATTGGGTGCTTTGGCGGGCTTTGTTGCTGCCTTGGTCAGTGACGTCACTTTACTTATCATCCAACGAGAGTTGTTTGAAGTAGACGGTAAGCTGCATCCATATATTTGGGCATTGGGTCCTGCAAGTGGTGCCTTGTTTGTGGCTGCGATAGGTTACTTTATGGTGGCCAGTACGATGCGGCAAAACACCCAAGGCTTATTGAGAAAACTTGCTTAGGAAATTAAAAAAGAGGTAACGAAGTTACCTCTTTTTTTGTGCGTGAAACGGTGTTGCTCTTTTAAATTATCTTCAGTGCCTTGAGCGTTGCATGTGCTTTATCCACACGTACATTCACCATTTCTTTGAATGAGGGGGCATGCATATTAAATGCAAAATAGTGTGTTCCTTGGGCGTTTTCTATTTTACCTACATACCAACCTAAGTATGTTTTTTTAGCAATAGGGCCTGTTCCTGTTTTAGCGTATAGCTGATACTCAGGTGTACTTTGTTTTAAGAAAATCGCATCGAAAGTTTGGTAAGTTTGCTTGCTTAATCCAAGCGTTTTATCGTCGAGTTGACGTAAGAATTCAATTTGTTCCATTGCTGAGATTTGCAGGCTTGAATTGAGCCAAAACTCGTCTAGCGGACCGTTGATATCTTGGTTTCCATAGTTAAATTGTGACAAATAGGTCTTTATTTCGGGCTTGCTTAGTGAATTGGTCCACATTTGGTATAAGGGGAGCACTGAGTAGCTAAATGCATCCTTCACTTTAATATCGTCACTTTGCCAGACACTCGGCCACCATTTCTTTACCGGGTATGCTTGGGTATCAACTTTATAGCTTGTCTTGGTATCAATTTTTTGCTCTTCAAGCAAAATCAGCGTATTGGGGATCTTGTATGTAGAGAAAGGGCTAAAAGCACGTTCTGCCCGGGACTTATTGATGACTTGCCATTTATCTGTTTGTTCACTGTAAACCACCATGGTACAGCGTTGATCTTTTTGACACCCTTCTTCGGCAAAGGTGTCATGAGAAGTGGAGAGTATTAGCCCGCTGGCGAGCAGCGCACAGAGTTGAAACCGCATGGTTGTTCCTTGGATCTATTTTTATTTTGTGTGCAAATTACCTAGTGACAACTGACTTTACCCTGAACTGACCCCTTTTTGACAATCCTAGTGTTAAAGTCAGTTGTTAGCTTGTGGATAAAGCATTTTTACAGCAGGGCTTTGTGCTGTATTCGAGAGCGAAATTGACTCGGGGTGCAGGCCTTAATCGCAAGAAACCGCCTGTTAAAGTTTGACAGGTTATTAAACCCGCATTGATCGCTGATCACAGTAATGGGTGCTTTAGAACTGATCAGTAATTTACAGGCTCTGGCAATACGTAACTGATTGATAAATTCTGTGACTGTTTTTTCGGTGCGCTTTTTAAAGAATCGATGGAAATGGTTGGTACTCATGTGGGCTTGCTCAGCTAATAGGTCCGCATTTAATTGCTCAGTATAGTTTTCATAGATGAAGTTGATCACGCGGTCAAATTTGTCTTTCGCCGGATCTTGTTGATTAGCGTAGCTAAACTCCATACTAGAAAGCGTGTCATAGTCGCTGGTCGCCATCAAGTTGAGCATATTAAATAACAGTACATATCGCTCTAGAGGGTTAGCTTCAGCCATCTGGATAAACAGTTGCTCAGTGGTCCTAGCAAGGTGTTCACTGAACTTTAATCCGCATTTTGCCTTGTGCAGCAGGGTGTGCAAACTTTCAAACTCTTTGTTGAGTCGCAGTTGCTGCTCTAGCCAAAGTGCTGGGATCTGTGCGACATATACTTTTTGCATACTGCCATCATAATTAGGTTTTGACTGCCATGTATGGGGGAGTTCAGGTCCTAATAAGACTAAGTCATAGTCACCGAATGGCGCAATATAGTCGCCAATATGACACACACCTTTACTATTTAATGTGAGGCATATCTCATACTCTGGGTGATAGTGCCAATTGAATGGAATTTCATTTAACTGGTATAAACAGTATCGCCAAGAACAATTGGTTGAAGGTATGATTTTTTCGCACATCGCTCTCATAATATTGTCCTTAATTTTTGTTCTTTATATGTTTTAAAAATATTTAACGAGCACATGTTGTAAGGTAATTATTCGACGCTTAAGCCTTTAAGCGTTATTACTCTTTGTTACATATATTTAAATACTCAATCACCTATGTAAAACGTGGTGATACATTTCAAATCAATCATAATACTTATCTATCCACTTCATATTCACCTCGGGAACTGCCATGTTTTTCACGATTAATACCTAATAAAGGTTCATCCACTGAGATGACAGCGCTGTTTATTGATAGATTTGTACCTGTATGAGATAGAAAATGCAAACATCTTGTCTCCCTGACTGCTCAAATATGTAAAGGTTGAAATTAGAGTTGTTAATTTTAAGTAGCATTTTTCGTTACGTGATTTATTCAGGCGCTCAGTACCCTTGGGCGACTAGGTCAAGGTGTTTACTTAGTTAATAAGTGTTGAGTTTTCTCTAATTTTCTTTTCAAAAACAGATAAAAAAATAGATCAGAGAGAAAAGTGATGAAACATAATTTATCTCCATTTAAACGGTCACGCGTATCTTTTGCTGTTATGGCTGCTGTTCTGTCTGTAGGCGCATATGCAGAAGATGCAGGTGTTCAAGCAGAGCAAGTTGAAGTTATCGAGGTTCGCGGGATCAGAGCCTCTACCGAACGAAGTTTAAATACCAAGCGATTTGCCGATGGTGTGGTTGACTCTATTACAGCTGAAGATATCGGTAAATTACCGGATATAACCATTGCTGACTCTCTGCAACGTGTTCCGGGGATCCAAATTCGTCGCAGTGCTGGTGAAGGTTCTACTATCAATGTCCGTGGTATGCCTCAGGTAACAACCTTGCTTAACGGAGAGCAATTTTTAAGTGCAGGCTCTATCACTAAAGTGCAGCCGGACTTCACCGATATTCCCTCCAGCTTGGTTGGCTCTATGAACGTGATGAAATCGCCAACCGCAGACACCCTTGCAGGTGGTATATCCGGTACGGTTGATTTATTAACGCGTAAACCCTTTGATCTGGAAGAGGGGTTCAGTGGTGCGGCACTGGCGGAGGCTTCAACGGGGTCATACTCAGAAGAAACAGATCCAAAGTTTATGGTGTCCGCAGGCTATAACGGTGACCGCTTTGCGGTGCTGGCTACCCTTTCGTACGATGAGGCAAACCTGGCAAACTACCGCTATGGTTCGACTGATGATGGTTGGGCATATGCGCCGTTTGAAAACCACGAAGAAGTGTCATGTTGGTTTTGTCCCAAACAGGATATGAATGGTGATGGGGACTCTGATGATGCCGAATTCACTTATGTGAGTTACGGTATTATGAACCGCTTCACTGAGCGTGAGCGCCTCGGCGCAACGGTAAGCTTCCAAGCTCAGTTAAGTGACAACTGGACCTTCAGTAGTGATGTTTTTTATACGGATATGGATGATGCTGATCGTCATAAAGGGATCACAGCTGACAATGCTTGGGGCGGTCACTGGCACTGGCAAGATCAGCATGACCCCATTAACCGGGGTGTGCTAGATAATGGCCACAACCTGTATACAGCGCAAGATATAACGCTCAATTCACCGCGTGTTGTGTCCCACTCAGAAAGTCATACTAACCAGCGTGAGTCAACAAACTTTAATTTTGAGTTAGAATTTAAAGGAGACGGTAATTTTTCCGGTAAAGCGCGTTTTATTACTGCGGATGCTGAGCGTAGCCACACTGAAAACGTCGCTCAGGGTTACCTGACCAATGGCCTTGCCCATGGCTTACGAAGAAATGATGGCACAGGTCCAATTGCTGTAAATCCTGGCGGGTATGGGCCAAACCCTATTCCGATGCGTTTGAATTTCAAAGGCAAACATCCTTCATTGACTGGGCCTAGTGAGCTGCAAGGAGAGGTATTTGGCTCCAATATCAACCGCTATGCCATTGTCTCTACCTATTCCGAAAATAACTATGACGAAGAAGCGAGCTTAGATGTTTTGCGATTGGATGGTGAGTATCAGTTTGACTATAAGCACCTTGAAAAGATGTCATTTGGCGTGCGAGTTGGTCAGCGTGACGTAACACGTGATCAGTTTGTTTTGCTCGCGCCTTTTTCCAACCCTGTGGGCGAGGGCAGTGTCAATGTCATGTGGAAAGATCAGGGATTGGCTGCATTTGATACAAATGGTGATGGGGAAGTTAGTGTCGTAGATGGCGATATTACCATGGGAGCTAATACACCATTTAATTTTACTGGTTTGCCAGAAGGGTGGGTGGAAAAAAACAGCGACTTTGGTCCAGTTAATTTAGGTGAATACTATTTCGTTGATCCGCGCCAACTTGATGATCCGTTTGCATTTCAAAATGCGCTCTATCCGGGCAATATCAGAGGTGGAGTGCCTGGAAGCTCTTATAAAATAGAAGAGCAAACGCAGTCTGTTTATTGGCGCGCCGATCTATCAAATGATTTTTATCGTGCTAACGTGGGTTTTCAATACATAGAAACCGATCTTGATATCGTACAAAACGAAGTGGGTGATTCTATTTGTTCTAACTGTCCTGGTGAAGTGGCAAAAGATGTGGGTGACATTGTAACCGCACGCTCTTACAGTGACTTTTTACCGTCTGTGAATGTGGCGTTTAACCTGAGAGACGATGTAATTTTGCGTACATCTTGGGGTAAAACAATGACACGTTTGGACCTAAAGTCACTAGGTGGCGGTCTTACGATTAGCCGAGCTAGGGCGGGTGATGAGTTGGCTGCCAGCGAAGGGATCAGCCCGGATCTACTGATCGCAACTAACGCTACCATGCAAGGTAACCCAGATCTTGAGCCTTGGCGCGCAGAAAATACCGATGTGACATTGGAATGGTATTTCTCGCCAAGTGCGCTGGTTAGTGTTGCATTGTTCAACATTGATTTAGAGTCATTTATTGAATCTGCACAGTGGCAGATCGCCGCAGAAGATGGCGATGGTGTGGTGCGTCGTAATGTTACTGTGAATGGTCAAATTAACGGTCAAGGTGGCACGATGGAAGGTGCGGAGTTTAGCTACCAGCAAGCTTTTGACTTTTTGCCCGGTTTTTGGAGTGGCTTTGGCGCTGCATTCAACTATACATATTCGGAAAGTGAAAGTGGCAAAGAAGGTTTTGGTGGGGAGCCATTGCCGCTTGAAGACAACTCTAAAGAATCAGGTAACGCAGTTTTATGGTACGAGCAGTATGGGTTTCAATTCAGATTGGCCGCAAACTACCGCTCCAAGCGTTTGCATACGGTGTCAACACCAGGTGGTATGGGTAATATAGGTGTTTGGACAGAGCCGACTACCTACATTGATATGTCTGCAAGTTATGACATAAATGACAATCTTACTGTGTATATGTCAGGCAGCAACTTGACCGAAGAGTATGAATCACAATACGCGCAGTGGAAAGACAACCGCATGGCACAAAATATCTATGAGCGCCGCTTTACTCTGGGTGTACGTGGTCGCTGGTAGTCACTAACTTCCTTTTCATTATCGTAGCACAAAGGCCTTAACGGCCTTTTTTGTTAGCAACAGAGTAATTTCCAATGATGTTTCTTCAGTGGTGCTAATTGCAAAAATGAAGCCTGCGCCTGTGAGTCTGAGGATTTAATCTCAACTTAATATAATTGCATATACATCATGTTAATACGCCAAAAATTATCAATACTACTAAGGCTGTCAGAAAGGAACAATTGGTTATGTAAAGTTGTGCAACTAGCGTAAAAGGGTGCTCAGTTATGTCAAGCACAACCAGAGTGAGTAACATAGTTCAAAGCGGCATAGGTTGTAGTGCAAGAGATAAAGAGGGAGTCATCATGAGGCGAATTAAGGCGTAAAATAGCTGAGAAGCCTTATTCAGAAAATGATTGGGGTTTATACCAATATTATAAATAAACTTATACTTCAAAATGTTAATGTTAAATCACTAAAGTATGATGGCTGAAGTTAGTAGTCTAAATGGACTTGGAATGACGATTATCTGGTGTCACAAAGCAACGAAAAGTCTAGATGTTAACATCGTAGGCTTATGCGGTTGGCCGGGTGAAAATAGTACAATATCTAAAGTGTAATCGACACAGCTTTAGCACAAAAGTGAGAGTTACAAAGCCAATTTGATACCATATATAGTTGCTATAACTTTATTTTTTCTAATACTTATGATGGGTAAATGTGAATGTTATAGTGTTAAGTTTCGAATATGAATTCTTTAGATTTACTTTTAATCAAGCTATTCAACGAGCAAAACTGCGCAGCAGCCTCTGCGATCCATGGTTACAATTTCAGACGCTATAATTAAAGTTATGTGATAAATCAGTATTGAAATCAAGCCTTTCAATCATGCTTATCAGTGCAAACAAGGTAACAGGAAATACTAACATACAGGGGTAGGTTGTCTGTTGCTGCTGGTGGGCTTGAATTGTATTGATAAAGGATTGAATAGTGCCGCAATATGAAGTTAATTGGCGGCACACTAACCTTATTTGACGAGTTAAGGTGATGGCGGATTCCCCTTGGATCATTTGTCTGCCAACAAACAGATCCTATTTTTGCCATCGCCTTTTTATTAAATAAGGTACTAGTAATGAAGAAGAATTTGCCTGCGGTGCTTGTGGTTCTCGCGACGTTCTTTACGATCTCTTTTATCACCAATATTCTTGGTCCAATCTTTCCTGAATTGATAAAAAGCTTTGATATCGGCATTGCGCTGGCTGGCTTTTTTCCTTTTGCTTTTTTCGCCGCCTATGGCGTAATGTCTATCCCGGCAGGTTTGTTAGCGCAGCGTATTGGCGAAAAATTTGTCATGTTGATCGCTTTTAGCTTGGCTGCCAGCGGCTCGCTGCTTTTTGCACTCTTACCCAGCTTTGCACTTGCCATGTTTGCCCTATTTATGATTGGCAGTGCCATGGCATTTTTACAAGTAGCCATCAACCCTCTTTTACGCCGCGCCGGTGGCAGTGAACACTTTGCCGTGTTATCTGTCGTGGCGCAATTGCTGTTTGGTGCTGGCGCGACCCTCTCACCAGTTGTATATGTCGGATTATCTGAGACGGCCCAAAACTCTAACTCTTTGATGAGTATTCTGGTTCCTGCGCAAATGGAGTGGCTAAGTATGTATTGGCTATTTGCTTTGGTGTGCTTGGCGATGTTGGTGTGGAGTGCACTGACTCGCTTTGCTGTTGTTGACGACGAGCACATGGCAAATTACACCTTAGGTGACTGTACGGCGTTATTTAAGAATAAAACAGTCATAAAGTTCTTTTTTGCGATTGCAGCCTATGTTGCTTTGGAGCAAGGGATTGCGAATTCCATAGCCATTTTTTTACAGCAAACCCATGATCTAGATGCAAAAAGTGTTGGGGCTAAAGTGGTGAGTCAATTTTGGCTTATGCTGACAATCGGTTGCATGGTCGGCTTGGTCTTGATGAAGTTATTCGACGTGCGCAAGGTGCTTGTGTGGTTTTGTCTCGGCGCGGGAGTGAGTTTGGCAATGGCGATATTTGGCTCTGCCGAACTGGCATTGATTGCATTTCCTGCCGCAGGGTTTTTCTTATCCATTATGTGGTCCGCGTTATTTTCATTAGCGCTGAATTCATTTGCTCAAGGACACGGTGCGATCGCTGGGATCCTATGCACGGGTATTGTTGGCGGAGCGGTGGCTTCACCATTAATTGGGGCCGTGACGTATATATCTGGTTCATTGACGCTAGCGCTATGTTTGTTATTTATTCCTTTGGGGTACATGGCTTATATAGCAAATTCATCAAATCCGTTGGTAAATAACCATACATTCCGTCTTTTTGAAAGAAAATCACCAGAGCAGGAAGCATAAGATGTCAGGAATGATTGTTTGTATTGACCTTGGTGGTACTAAAGCATTGTGTGGTTTAGCGAAACAAGGGCGTGTAGGGCAGGTGAAGCGCTACCCAGTGCCAGCTTCAGGCACAAAGAAAGAAGTGACTAGCTATATTGTCGAGCTTGTTAGAATGACGATAACTGCGGATTGCATCGGCGTAGCCATTGGGATCCCAGGGGTTGTAAATAGTGACACCGGAGAAGTGTTTGAAGTTACAAATATACCAGCGTGGCGCGATGTACAGTTGGCTGAGGAGTTAAGCCAACGGTTTCACGTCCCTGTTCTTGTTCATAATGATGTCAATTGTTTCACTTTTGGTGAGTACCGCTTTGGAAGTCATGGTGGTGACTTTATGCCGTGTAAAAACATATTGGGAGTTTGCCTAGGTACAGGGCTTGGTGCAGGGGTGGTGATTGACGAAAAGTTATATACGGGGCGATATGGGTTGGCAGGAGAATTTGGCAGTGCGCCTTATCTTGGCAAAACCATTGAAGACTATTGTAGTGGCCAGTTTTTTAATCAGCAGGGGACGGACGGTGCGTTTCAATATCAATTGGCCAAAGCAGGCAATGTAGAATCGCTGAAATTATTTGAGCAACTCGGTACGCACCTTGGAATAGCGTTTGCTCATATGCAGCTAGCTTATGATCCAGATGTGATTGTATTGGGGGGCTCGGTAACCCAAGCCTATGACTTATTTGGCGAGCATATGCTGTCATCATTTACACAGTATGAGCAGTGCAAACAATTGAATATTCGCGTGAGCCAGCTTCCTTATGCAGCATTGTTAGGGGCATGTGCACTGTTTGAGCAAAAATATAAAGTTGCTTCTTTTGAGAGGGAATGTATCTAGATACCTTTCGAAATAAGGTATGGTTGGCTAATTCAGACAACCATACCTAACTCAAAGGAAGAGGAAACTAGTCGACAGATGTGATCACAGTATCAATTAAATGCACCACCCCATTTGCGGTGTAAATATCTTTTTGGATCACATTACTGCCCTCGATTTGCAGCCCTGATGTAGGCAAGCTAATATGCGACCAATTATTGATAGCGCTGCCTAACATGTCCCCAGGTGCTGTGTCTGACGCATACAGATAAAGCGGACGTCCCAAATAGGCGACTTGCATTTGACTGTCTTGACGAGCAATCAAACTCAATCCAGGAATGTTGGCGATTTGTGCTTGTGTTGCAATCACAGGGGGCCACGCGGCTGCACATGCGTCGTTGCACTGGCTCTGTGCAAAGCTCAGGTCGTTATCAAATACATATAGCGTGAACCCAGCTTTGTCGTGCCCTTTGCCTGCGACCAAAGTCTGCTGGTTTGCGTCGTAAGCCACGGCATCGGTTTCGCTATTGGTTGTTCCTGCAAAGTCAACGACTCTAATATCCAACATGTTTTTTGCGATCGTTTCAACTTGTTTACCATTGAGCTTAAGTGCAGTCATAGCAGGCGCTTCGAGTGCAAGTAAATGTTGGGTCAGTACTTGGGTTAATCCTGCTTGATCGGCCAATAACGCGTTGAGTGTATCAGTTGGAATTTTTTGAAATGCGCGGTTGGTTGGTGCAAACACAGTGAACTGAGCACTTGTGTCAGACAGGATATCGACCAAGTTTGCTGCTGTAAGTGCCGTCACCAAGGTTGATAAGTCATCGGTTTCCGAAGCCACTTGTGCAATTGTTTTGTTAGAAGTTGCTTTCTCAGCTGGTGGCATAATGACCTTATCCAACACATGAATAACACCATTGTCCGCTTTCACATTGGCTGTTCTTATAACTGCATCGTCAATGAATAACTTACTATCCACCGTACTTAGCGCCGCCATATCGGTATTGGCCATCGTAACCATATTGTCTTGAGAAGAGGCAATTGCGGCAGCTGCGTCAGACATCACACTCTGACCAGAGACAACATGATAAAGTAAAATATCTTTGAGCATTTCAGTGTCAGCGCCAAGTGCATCTAATGTAGCTTGTCCAAGCGCTGAAAAAGCGTCATCTGTTGGCGCGAATACGGTAAACTTCACCGTGGGATCAGACAAGGTTTGGTCCAAACCGGTTGCACTTAATAGACTGATCAAGGTGTTGAATGAACCGGCGTTAGAGGCAACTTCGGGGATCAAGCCAAGAGACTCGGGCACAGTTATATCTCCAACAACAACGGCATCCAGTACATGAATAATCCCATTTGATGCGCGTACATCCGTTTGTGTAACTTTGATCCCAGCGAATTTTAGCATGTCAGCTGCCGGGTCAATGGCCACGCTTTTTTGATTACCCAACAATGTTGTGGCGTTTTTACCATTGAGTGACATTGCGGTTACTGCATCCACGCTGCCCGAAACGATGTGTTGCTTTAAGATATCACCGAGGACATCGGGGTTGGCCAACAGAGTATTGATGGTACTAGTCCCGAGTGCGGCAAAAGCGGCATCAGTGGGTGCAAAGACTGTGAGCGGATCAGAGCCTGTCAACGCGCTAGTGAGACCGGCGGTTTCGACCGCCTTCAATAAAGTAGTAAAGTTACCTGCTTGGGTCGCGACTTCCGCAATATTTTGGGATGGTGTTGATTCTACAGGTGGCATGAGCACGGCGTCGATAACATGAATTATACCATTGTCAGTTTGAATGTCTGTTTGTGTAACGGTTGCGGTGTTGATCAGCAAACTTTCACCAGATAGAGACAGTGCAATTTTTGCCCCGTTTACGGTGTCAGCTGTTTGTCCTGCGAGCGTCAACGCCGTTTCTGCATTCACTTCGGAATTGAGCACATGATAAGTTAGAATTTTGCTGAGTGTATCTGTGTCAGCTAACAGGTCATTAATGGCCTGTGTACCCAACAATTCGAAAGCAGCATCAGTGGGTGCAAACACGGTAAATTTATTGTTCGTATCATCTAGTGTTGCGTTTAACCCAGTCGCATCGAGCGCTGCAACTAAGGTGTTGAATGACCCTGCTGCTTTTGCAGCGTCATAGACTGAGTTTTCTGGTTGGTGTGGCTGTGGGGTTATAACTGGGTCGTCGTCATCTGAACAAGCAGAGAGAAGCCCAACAATGGCAACAATAGCCAGTTTTGCAAGTACTTTCACGATCATCTCCATTGGAGTGGTTAATTTTCCGGCAATACGGGCTTGGTTTAAATTCAGATCAGGTGTTTCAAGTATAAAAAACTAACTTTCTTAAATTTTTATTTCGACAACAGCAATGTTTTTAATCAATAGTTATTGATTTATATTTTTGATTTTATTTGATATTTATTTTTAATCCACCATGCTTAAAGTTAAGCTAACTCGCTTTTAAAAAAGACAAAAAACTTTAACCTAAATATGATAAAGAATTTAATCGGCTGTATTTTGTACACTTTAAGTTCGGTTAACATCAACTGAAACAAGGTGGGATTAGATACCGACAAACTGCAAAAGTATCAAGTTTGAGCTGGTGTAAATAATGAGTTTTAGTTTGGCGCGCTGTAGAGGAACTTTTTCATGATTCACAACTCTATGATTTAAATAGAGTATAAAGATAATATCTGACAAAGGAACCACAATGCATGTCCACTTAGTCATAGCCCACCCAGAAAAGTCTTCTTTCAATTATGCACTACACTGCGTTGCCATCGAAACTTTGAGCGGTATGGGCATTAGATATAGTGAATCTAATTTATATGCTGACTTGTTTAACCCCGTAGCGGGACACGATGACGTGATAGGATTTCCTGATGGAGAGTCTTTCAATCTTGCCAAGGCACAGCGTTTTGCGCTGGAAAACAATGCATTTATTAGGCAAATCAAACACGAACAAAACAAGCTTAAAGAGTGTGATGTTTTGGTGCTGCAATTTCCACTGTGGTGGTGGTCATTTCCGGCCATTTTAAAGGGGTGGATTGACCGAGTGCTTACATCCGGGTTTGCCTATGGGGAAGGTGCAACCCTAAAAGCAAAAAAAGTGATGTACTCTATCACAACTGGAGGGGCTAAAAATCAGTCTGAACTCGACTACTATCAAGCAAAAATAGACGGCTTGTATCAGGATGTATTTGCCTTCATGGGCTGGGAGATTATCCCGCCATTCATTGCCCATGGTGTGCAACAAAAAAGTCACCAACAGCGGCTTGATATACTTGCAAGTTACACGGCTCATATACAAAAAAAATTGACGTTAGCGCAAAGTTAGGGGGCTTTTACTTGAGATATTGCGCATGATTTTACAGCTATGGTTATTTATATTAGAGTTGTACCCCATGCGGGGTCTTAATATGAGTAAAGGGAATGTGAGGTTAGTTTGGAAGGCGCTAATTTAGTCATTTCTCTATTAACTAAATATATCAACATCACAGTTAGTGAATAGCATGAGCGGCGTAATTGAACGACTTAAATCGCGATTACTGTCGCCAAAATGTCAGTGAAAGGAAGCAAGCAGTGAAAAAAGCACTATTAATCACAATTCTATCTATTATTTCTTGTCTGGCATATGCCAAAGGTGATCTAACCCGCGCGCAGCTAGTCGCAAAAGCCAATGGGTTTGTTGCGGCGAAAAATGCACGCCAACAGCCAAATTCAACGCGTAAAGATATTGAATATTTTCTCTCATTATTGGCCGATGAATTTGTAGACGAACACGTTAAATACAACTTTACATACACCAGTAAAGCCGTACTACGAGATGACATGGTTGCTAAACTCAAAGATAAAGTCATCCACAGTCACATTGAAATTAATAATATGATGATTGGACGTAATGTCGTGATCATTAAAATGACAGAATCTGGCCAAGCTAAGCCCGCACACTTGGACAAAACCATCGACTACAAAACAACCAATATAGTGTCACTAGAATTTGATAGCAGCGGATTAATTACGCACATACGACGACATCATGGTTAACAATGGCCATTGGCGATGAGCTGATGGTGCTGTGTTATCAAACTTATTGCTAGATACAATACTGGTAGTTTGATCAAAGCTTCGTAAAAGTAAATAAGGGAGTAAACTCCCTTTTACTAGCGTATATCTAGGAAATAATGAACTGGTGTATCAACTCGCTATCCTGTCGATGGTTTATTAGTAGTAGCGGATCTCACGCACTCTGTAATCATATAGCTTTGTGTTGTAGCGGCAGCTGCCTACAGAGCGGTATTCAACAATATACACACCGATCCCTTTATACGTATTTACATACTGCCAAGTACAGTTTTCCACTACACCTGCTGGAGAGGTTGTCCAAGCACTTGCGCTGCTAGCGAAGACCACGAACATTGAACAGATTAATAGTTTAATTTTATGCATAGTTATTCCCTTGTTTCCATTGTGGTTTATTGAATTAAGTTGGTACTTACCCTAAAAGATGAGATTGAATTGTTCAATTGTTGACCATGTGATCTGATCGCATTTCATGTACAACCGCGTGATCAGTATTGAAGGAGTATCTTTATTGGAAACAAGAGTTGTATTTGCAGCGCTGAATCAATGGTGCGCTGTAGTGCATTTAGCCCTAGTTCACCGCGTTGAAATTTTGACAAGTTAATGAAAATCGCGACGGGACAGGTGGACGGACACGGGTGTGGACACTGAGTGTCCACACCCGTGTCACTGTGACACTATTGGACAGCGCTGGTGTCCATTCGGACACCAATTATTTCCCATATTTATAAAAGTGTATATTTTTCAATGGTTTATTTTTATTAAAATTTTGGCACTGTCCTCGCTTATACCTAGGTATATCAATTAACAGGTATAGGATTATGATTAAAGGAACTCAGTCTCAGGATGAAGTCATCGCGCCAAGTAAGGCAAAAAGCAAACTTAAATATGTTGTGTCAGCGGTATTTATGACACTTTTCACTGTGCTGTCTATCCCGGCGATCAGTCAATGGTACTCAGGGATCAAAACGGTTTCATACGCACAATTGCTTACCGCTAAGGTAATTAAACAAGACCTAATTAGAGATGCATCTGTATCTGGTCGTTTGGTTGCTGCCAATGCTCCACAGGTCTATAGCCCTGAGCCGGGTCAAGTTACTTTACTAGTTAAACCTGGAGATACTGTTGAAAAAAACACAGTGATAGCCACTTTAGAAAGCCCTGAGTTGAGTGCGCAAATAGAGCAGCAGACTTCGTTATTGTCGCAATTGAAGTTAGATGCCGACCGAGGCACATTGGCAGATGAAGAAGCGCAATTGGACTTAGAACGCAGCTTAGATGAAGCTGTGGTACGCCTCAATGCTGCAAAGCGTGAACAGCAGCGCTCGCAAGAATCTTTCGATAAACAAGTGATAAGTGAGTTAGATTATGCGCGCAGTCAAGATACGCTGCTTGAAGCTCAGCTAATGCACAAACATGCTCAAAAGCGTGTCAGCATGGCAAAAAAGCGCCTAGATTTTGAAGCGCAAACTCGTGACTTATCTGTTAAACGCCAAACTCAAATATTGCAAGAGTTACAGCGCCGAAAGCGCGCGCTAGAAGTACGTGCACCTGTCAATGGTGTGGTGGGAAGTTGGCTAGTGCAACAAAAAGAGCAAGTGGCAGATGCACAGGCCTTGATGAGCATAGTTGACTTGTCAGAATATGAAGCAGAGTTACAAGTGCCTGAGTTTTATGCAGATGATTTAGGCATTGGCTTAAATGTTGAGATCACATTTTCAGGTCAACAGTACCAGGGTGCGATCAGCTCAGTGTCACCAGAAATTAAGCAAAACCAAGTTGCTGTGCGAGTTAAATTGGCATCTGGCAACAATGTAAAATTGCGCCAAAACCAACGTATAAATGGGCGAATCGAATTTGAGAAAAAATCGCAGGTTCTGCAAGTAAAACGAGGACCATTTTTAACCAGTTTTGGTGGTAAACAAGCCTTTGTTATTCGCGACCAAGTTGCGCAATTAATGAATATTCAAGTGGGGGCATCGAGTGTAGAGTACGTAGAGCTACTCAGCGGTGTTCAAGAAGGTGATGAAGTGATCATTTCAGATTATGACGCATTCAGCCAAAGTAAAACTTTTAAAATTTCAAAATAATTAATAAGAATTAAGGATCTCATTATGCTTTCTATGAAAAATATTAGCCGAGTATATCGCAGTGAAACCATTCAAACTCACGCACTGCGCGATTTTAATCTGCAAGTTGAGGCTGGCGAGTTTGTCGCTGTGACAGGACCATCGGGCTCGGGTAAATCAACGTTTTTAAACGTGGCTGGATTACTCGATGACTTTAATGAAGGGGAATATATCTTAGATGGGACAAGTGTAAATGGTTTGTCAGACGACGACCTGTCTCGTCTGAGAAATGAAAAAATAGGATTTATCTTTCAAAACTACAACTTGATCCCTGATTACAGTATTTACGACAACGTGGACATGCCACTGCGCTATCGCGGCCTGAGTTCAAAGCAAAGACGCAGTCGTATTGAGCATGCGCTTGAGTTGGTGGGCCTTGCCAGTCGTCATGCCTATTTGCCAAGCCAGCTCTCTGGTGGTCAGCAGCAGCGTGTTGCCATCGCTCGAGCTTTGGCTGGAGAGCCTAAAATTTTATTAGCGGATGAACCAACAGGTAACCTCGACTCTTTAATGGCGAGACAGATCATGGACCTGCTCAAAGACATTAACAAAGAGGGCAGTACCATTATTATGGTGACCCATGATCCGGATCAGGCTCGTGAGGTGAATCGCAATATTCAAATCATTGATGGGCAGATCACAGACTACAGCATCTACGCACCAGTCAGTAAGGCGCAACAAACCAGTCAAGAACCGCTGTCGATTTAAGGAGCTCACAATGGAAATGTTTACCTATTATGTCCAACTTTGCATACGAAACTTTAGACGAACACCGCTATTTTTCGCTTTGATCATGCTTACTTTATCAATAGGCATAGGAACTTTACTGGCCAACTTATCCATGCTGTCATTGATGTCGCAGGACCCTATTCCGGGAAAAAGTGACCAAATATTTAGTGTGAATATGAACACGTACGCGGGGGCAAATAATACCTTTGGTAGTATGCACACCATAAGGTATAGCGATGCCAAAGCGATTGTTGATGCAGGAGTCGCGCATCGCGCTACGATGCACTATGCGACCCACGTTTACAGCCGTCGTGCAGATTCGCAAGACTTAACGCGTTATTCAAGCGCAACGCGTGCAACCACAGCGTCTTTTTTCGCCATGATGGGGGCTGAATTTGCGTTTGGCGAAACGTGGAAAAATGAGCACAGCAACAGCATCGTGATTGGCCATGAACTTAACATCAAATTGTTTGGGGGCGAAAACAGTGTTGGTGAACAGTTAGAGTTACAAGGCCAAATTTATAATATCGTCGGGGTACTAAAACCGTGGATCATGAAGCCTCTATTTTATCATGCAACAGAAGGGCGAGCGTTTAACAAAACCGATGATATTTTTGTGCCAATTGAAGTGGCGATTGATAATAACTGGGCCGTACACGCCCGTACATTGTCAACCGATGACTACACCACCTTAAGTGAAACAAGACAGATAAATGCATACTACATTCAATCGTTTGTTGAACTGATAGACGCTGAGCAGCAACTCGCTTTTCAGACCTTTATTGATACCTATGCACAGCAGTTGCACGAGAAAGGTAATCATCGTCATGAAGTCGACAATCGCTTATATGATGTCAATGCGTGGCTTGAGCAAAACGAAGTGATAGACAAAGATCTATTGGCGTTTACATTTGCCACTGGGCTGTTTCTACTCGTATGTATTTTCAATGCCAATAGCTTAATGTTGTCGCGCTATCAAGCAGGGCAGTTTGAGTCCAATTTAAGGCGCGCTGTTGGTGCAAGTCGCAAACAGGTGTTTTATCAAGGGGTTATTGAAAGCGTTATTTTAGGTATAACGTGTGCATTGGTATCCTTGGTGCTGGCAATCAGTTTGTTGGCTTTGTACCGTCAGCTTTTTGAAGACCTAGCGCCGGTAGCAGAATTACCCTTGCATATGGTCGTGATTGGGTTCGGTGTGGCGCTCACATCGAGTTTATTAAGTACGATTTACCCATTGGTTCAAGGCGCTCGTACGCCATTGGCAAGTATTTTAAAGTAGGGGCAGGCTGATGAACATAAAAGCACTATTTAAATCAATGTTACTGCGCAAGTTTGCGACGGGCTTACTAATTTTTCAACTGGTTCTAACTATCGGGCTAGCTTGCAACAGCTTATTGCTAAGTATTGAAGCGAATGAAAAGTTATCTCGTGATGTTGGCTTTGATATGGAAAATGTGTTGGCATTCCAAGTACGCCCCACATCAGAAGCTTTCTTAGATGCAGATTTCTTTTTATCAGTCGTTGATGAAGACATGGCTGCATTGGCAAATCTCGAAGTGGTAGACAGGGTGACGTATACCAACCAGTTACCGTTAATGCGTGGCGGGAACTATCATTCAATTGAAGATATTAATCACCCAGAAGATATGCCCGTTGACCGTCAATTTAGCGGCATACCTACCTACTATGTTGGGCAAGATTTCTTTACGTTATTAGATGCGCCAATTCACCTTGGCAGAAACTTTAACGAGGGCGACAATGCGACACGTGGTTATTTAGAGTCCCCTGATTTTGAGCCTAATATCATTATCTCTCGAGCTTTGGCTGAAGCGCTTTACCCAGGGGAGTCAGCGGTTGGAAAACAAACAATAGAGGGGCGCATCGTCGGTATCGTTTCTGACTTTGCGATTAGGCCCGGTCGTACATATCCTCATTACGGTATTTTTAAATTTCGCAATATGGCACGTGCGCAATCTAGATTGATCTATTTGGTTAAAGTGGCGCCGGGAGATTTAAAGCAAACTAAACAGGTGATCAGGGATGCGCTGAAAAAAGTACATCCTGAGCGCGACATACGTGAAATGATAACCATGAAAGAGCATCACAGTGACTACTTTAAACAAGCAACCAGCTTAGCCACATTATTTAGTTTGTTGACGGCATTTATGCTGTTGGTAACAATGATAAGTTGCTTTGCACATGCACACTTTCATGTTTCAAAGCAGAAAAAACTCATTGGGATAAGACGTGCGCTTGGCGCGCGTAAAAAAGACGTATTGTTGTATGTATTGAGTGAAAATTGGCTGGTAAGTGCAATTGCTGCTGGGCTGGGTGTGGCCAGTGTTATTGCCATTAATATGTTGTTAGCTAACGTTATTTTAATGCCTAAACCCGATGTAATGAGCTATTTGATTTGTGTTATTATCGTGTTTATCTCTGGTACTGCAGCAACTGGGTTACCAGCTTGGAAAACAACAAAAATAGCGCCTGTCACAGCGACTCGCACGCTATAAATAATAAGGAATCAACATACAGCGGCATAATAGTCGCTGTATGTATGCAGAGCACATATGAACACAATTCTCGTTGTTGATGACAACCCAGATATTTTAGATGCACTAGATTTGCTACTGAGTATTCACGATTACCAAGTACTGAGTGTGACCAGTGTAAAAGAAGCGTTATTGGCTGTGTCGCATCAAAAGATCGACTTGGTGATCCAGGATATGAACTTTAGCGAAGGCACCACATCAGGAGAGGAAGGCAAACAGTTATTTAGTGCGCTAAAAGAGCTCAATCCGTCACTGCCGATTATTATTATCACTGCTTGGAGCCAGTTAGAAACCGCTATTACATTGGTAAAGTCTGGCGCCGCAGATTATCTTCCCAAGCCTTGGGACGACCAAAAGTTACTTGGTGCGATCAAAGAGCAGTTAGCGGTCAAGGTGACACAATCAACTGAGTGCGCGCTCGTTTACCAAAGCAAAGAAATGTCAGAGCTTATCTATACTTCAACCAAGGTTGCAGCGGCAGATATCAATGTGCTTATCACAGGTCCGAATGGCTCTGGCAAAGAAAAACTAGCTGACTTTGTACATCACAAATCTCAACGTGCCACAAAGCCTTTTATCAAGGTAAACATGGGCGCTATTCCACAAGAGTTGATGGAAGCAGAGCTGTTTGGCGCGGAAAAAGGTGCGTTTACTGGGGCAAATCAAGCCAGAGCTGGACGATTTGAAGCCGCAGATGGAGGCACTCTGTTTTTAGACGAAATTGGTAATTTGCCGCTCTCAGGTCAAATGAAACTATTGCGGGTTTTGCAAACCGGAGAGTTTGAGCGGCTGGGTTCCAATGTGACGCAAAAAGTGGATGTTAGGGTGATCAGTGCGACCAATGCAAATCTGCAACTCGATATTAAAAATGGTGATTTTAGAGAAGATCTGTTCTATCGATTAAATGGAATGGAGTTGACTATTTTGCCACTCAATAAGCGCAAAGCGGATATTATACCGCTGGCGAATCACTTTATTGGTGACGCGTATACTTTATCAAAAGATGCCGAACAATTTTTGATGCAATACACTTGGCCGGGCAATGTACGCGAGCTTGAAAATACCTGTAAGCGAGCACTTATTTTTGCTGAGGGGGACTGTGTAACCGCAAGTGCGTTCCAAGGGCAGGAACAAACTTCAATACTGAGCGAAAAAGAACATATGCAGCAGGTGTTGGACAAGCACAACTGGATAATTGCGCATGCAGCGCAGGAGCTCGGTTTAAGTCGCCAGACCCTTTATCGACGCATCGAAAAGTTCAAACTGGAAAAGAGCGATGACTAAGTTACTGATCTTTTTCTTTTTGTGCCAAGTCGCTTTTTCTCTTGCTGGGGTTGTATATGGCCCTGACTATCCGCTGGTTTTTTTACTGATTGGCACTGTGATGTTTAGTTTAATTGGCTACATGTATCACAGATACAATAAGGCACAGGCCAATATTCAGCGCAGCATTGAACAGGGTCTGTTAAGTTTAATTGATGGTGATTTTTCAGTCAGTATCGCGCCCAAAAAACACCCAATTTACGACAGTGTTTTTACAGTATTTAACCAGTGTGCAGAAAAGTTGCGAAAAGAGCGGCAACATCTATATCAGCGTGAAATGCTGTTAGATAAAGTGCTCAATACGTCGCCTGTGGTCACGTTTTTAGTGAGTCCAGATCACAAAATTATTTTTGCCAATCGGGCCGCTGAATTAATGTTTAATCATGGTGAGTCGTTGCTCGGACACGATTGGCTAGCTATTCGAAGCGAATTGGACGGTGGGTTTGCAGAGGCACTACAAAATAGCGGAGAGAGCATTTTCACGCTCAAAGATGCCAGTGGTGATGAGCAAGCTTGGCACTTGGCAAAGTCAGGGATGCGTATTCATCAGGCTAGCCATACCTTATATCTATTGAAAAGCATCACACATGAGCTTGGTCGCCAAGAAGTACAGACTTGGAAAAAAGTCATCAGGGTACTTAGCCATGAGCTAAATAATTCAATAGCCCCTATCAGCTCCATGTGTCATTCAGGTCAGTTACTTGCGCAGAATCTAGAAGAACCTCGCCTCGATAGAGTGTTTAGCTCTATATCGCGGCGGATAGGTCATTTAAATGAGTTTATCAAAGGCTATGGTGAGCTATCCAAGCTAAAGTTACCTAGCAAAACACTGATCAGATGGCCAACGTTGCTAGAGCAATTAAACGCACTGTACCCATTTGAATTGACAACTGAGATCCCTGAATCATCGCTGTATGCCGATGAGCACCAGTTGGAGCAGGTACTTATCAATATTCTGAAAAATGCCCATGAAGCACAAAGTGAGCAAGCACAGTCACTTCCAGTGCAAGTACGCTTTATTGAACTAGAGCAACAGGGAATTACCATTGAAGTGCGCGACTTTGGCACGGGCATGGCCCAAGAGGTACTTGAAAACGCTCTGCTACCGTTTTATTCGACAAAGCATTCGGGTACTGGACTTGGTTTAGCATTGTGTCGCGAGATTATCGATGCACATCAGGGCAAGCTCGCTTTTCGCAATTGTGAAGATGGCGGTGCCGTTGTCAGTGTTTATTTGCCATGTTGATCCCCAGTAATAACAAGCCCCACTGTAACAAGGGCAGGCATTACATAATCTGACTTATATATTAAGAGTGTTATTTATTTTATTTGTACCTTTAGTGGCTGTTGGACCCTCATACCGTCGAAAAATGAGCAAGGTACATACTAGGAAATCACTAAGCGCCAGCATAGTGATTTAATCTAGTTTATCGGCAGCGCTAAGGTAAATGAGGTACATTCACCTGGTTCAGATTGAAGCGATAAACTACCACCAAGTCGCTTACTCAAGTTGTAACTCACCGATAGGCCTAACCCACTGCCTTGACCAACTTCTTTGGTCGTAAAAAATGGGTCAAAAACCTTCTCTTGAATATCCAAAGGGATCCCAGGGCCATTGTCTTTTACTGTTAACAGTAGCATGCCATCGGTCTCTTTTGAGCTTAGCTCAACAAACGGGTGGTCATTATTGTATTGTGCTATGGCTTGAAAAGCATTTTTCAGTAAATTGGTTAAGATCTGTTGCACAAATCCAGGATTCGAAGTTGGCTGGCAAGTATGTGAAAAATTGGTTGTCACTGAAATTGCGCTGGGGTTTTGGTTGTTTAGTAAGGTCAGGCTTTGGTTTAGAATTGCGGCGACGTCCAGTTTGGTATGGTGTTGATTGTTCGGCACTGTAAATGATTGCAAATCTTTGATGATTTCGCTGACTCGGCTTAACCCCATTTGAGATTGAGCGACGATTTCACGGATATCATCATAAATAAAATCAATATCTGATTGTCCTCGATAGTTACTGATTTGGTTTTTAATTTCAGCGCCAATATGCTGATTGCCAACTTCAACGGCACTTAAAAATTGGTCGTGCAAATTTTGCAAATTAAGGATGTTGTCCAAATAGTTATCCATCGAACCAAAGTTACTTAGCACAGAAGAGAGCGGGTTATTGATCTCATGGGCGATGCCTGCGGCAAACTGGCCGACAGTTGCCATTTTTTCGCTATGAGCAAGCTGTGTTTGGGTTTGCTTTAGCTCAATCAGCGCTTCTTTTAACCTTTTACACTGCTTCTTTAAGCGCCGTTCTGACTCCTTTCTTTCAAGTAAGATGGTTAATTGCTCTGCGGATTTACTGACAACATCTATCTGTCGCATAGACACTGAGTCCATCGCTTGTTCATCAATGAAAAATACCATTAATTCCAGCACTTTGTCGTATACAACGATAGGAAATATCAGATAGCTACTGAGGTTTGACCCCAGCAATTGGTTAACCGAGTGAAATGTTTCCTTACCTGGTAAAAGGTCAATTTGAGGCTTTTTTTCTGTCAGTGAGCGAGCCAAGTAGGCGGGCAGAGTTGGCAGTCCAAAAGCACTAGAGAGTAATTGTTCCATTGACTCTTGTTGTGGCCAAACTTGGCTTAGCTCACCTTCATTTTGATTGCTGATCTTAATTCTACAGTGTGTTGTCGCACAGGCGATATTGGCAAGAGATTGCATAAAAGTGAGCATGACTTCATTGATGTCATTATTGTTGCGATGTAAGTGGGCAACACTCATCAATAAATCGCTTTCAGCTTTGTGCTGTGCGTTAATTTGCAAAAGCCGCTGCCAAGCTTTGAGATTGCGCTCAATGACGCTTAAATTGAAGGCTTCTTTGTTTTGGGCAAGGCTAATAAAACTGGCAATATCATAGTTTTCAATCCAGCTTAGTGCATCGGGCATGCGCTCAGGTTGGTGGGCTACAATAAATATCATGTCCTTGTCTTGGCAACCGATTCTGACATATTCCAGTAACTGTTCGGCTAATTCTTCTGACTCTGTGTCTTCAACGTTTAGCACGATGAGTCCGGGTTTTTTCTTACGTATAAGTTTTTTGCTTGCCCTTAAGTTGGTGGCAGTTTCAACATCGCAATTTAGTTGTTTTAAAAGTGCTTCAAGAGGCGCTGAATGCGGACCAATATTCAAAATTGTGTGTTGTTGTCTTTCCATAATCATTACTGTTCTTGCCTTGTATTTTTGTTAACTATAGCCAATGATTACACTTTCTGTGCAAAGGCACTTGAGTAGTCATTACTAGGAGCGTAAGGGTATGAAGCAAGTGAGATTGGTATATTTTAGTCAGGCATCTCGCAGTATGAGCTTGTCGGATTTACGTAATATTTTGGAAACGGCGCGTTCTAACAACGATGAAATCTCGGTGTGCGGTATGCTCTGCTTTGAAAACCAGTTCTTTTTGCAAGCATTAGAAGGTGACAGAGAAGCCGTTAATGAACTGTATCTCGATATTGCCGATGATCCAAGGCATGAAGAAGCAACCATAATTAGTTATGACGAGGTAGAAAGCCCAACCTTTGCAAAGTGGCAAATGGGCTATGCAGGGGGCTCTGAATTTTTTTATGAGTTGCTGCGTAAAAACGGCCAAACTGAATTTGATCCCGAGCAAATGAGCCAAGTTCAGGCTCTCTCCTTTTTAACCGACATGGCTGCTTTTCAAACTGATATCTAGACAGGAGGTGCTTTATCCTACTCTTATTTTTTGCCCATTGAATTTGGGTATTACTCAACGAGTGTTTGTTTTTTAGCTTTGAAAATATAGATTGTAGAAGGCGCATTTTATGAGTGAGGGCGCAATCAAGCTGTATTGAATGGTAACCTGAAAAGTGTCAATGCTGCTCTGTATTCTCTAGGTCAAAGAAGTGGCGCTGTACTTTCGAATAAGAGGCTGCTTAGTTCGGTTTATGAATTTAGCTAAACCCATATAAGTAGGGACGAATAAGCTAGAGTTTAATCAGCTTGTATTAAAAAACAATGTACTGAAACTGAGTAGGTTCTGTGGAAATTGCTTCAATATAATTATTTATGAAGCACCACGTATTTGGCATAAATACGGGAGCGGCTTGGTTGGAGAAATGAGCTGACACTTACTTTAGTCAACTCATTTTTGATGAGTTGGGCAGTAAAGATTAAGCCATAAACTTATCTGCCCAATTTCAAATTAGTTAGGGCTTACTGTTACTGTGATAGTATCAGAGTAAGTGCCTGCGTCATCTAGACCGTTTGATTGAGGTGTGATTTTAAGCGATGTAGCTTGAGTTTCACCAGTCACACCTGTACCCGCTGTCGTTGCTTTTGAATGCTTGTAAGTACCAGTTTGTAAATCGATACCAGAAGTATCACCGATGTTTAGTGTGTAAGCGATTTTACTACCTTTCGCGTTGTTTGCGACTAGGAAACCACCGTTTGCAGATGTGTACTCTGTCGTTGCATTTTCGCCAGTGTTACACCACACGTCTAGAGTACCGATTTCTTGCGTCTGTTGAGAAGAATCAAGCTTTAGGCCAGTAACGCTGTTGCTGCTACCGCTGCTTGTTTTACACATTGGTGCGATTGTACCTTCGAAAGTGAATTTAGCTTCAGTACCTGAGATATCTGAGACAGCAGCTGCTGCAGTGATTGATGTGAATGCAGTTGCAGCGAATAGTGATTTTAGTAATGCGTTCATGGCTTTTCCCCTTAAACAAAACACGAAGTAGTTTTTATATCTAGTTTTCAGTGCTAGGCCCCGTTGCCTAGTTGATATTTTAAAAGCAAAGGGTGTGCCAAGAATTAAAATTTATTCCAAACTTTTTGTGTTTTGTGTGGTAAAAAATCATTTAACCTTTTATTATCATATGCTTACCTTGGGTATACTGTGAGTGATAAATTATCTCGATAATAACCTGCGGGCATTAGCTCGACATTGCCCAAAACAAATTCAAAGCCATACCACTTATTTTTGACACCTGAATAAAAGTTGTAGCTGCGATTAAGTTGCTCTGATGACGAAATTTTGACGTTATCAAAGGCGATGGTGTAGTCAATTAGTGCTCGAGTGTTGGTTTCATGACGCAATCCATTGAATTCTGAGTCTAAGACAATATCGTAAGAGCTATTGCTGAGAATTTTAATGCCCCAATAAAAACGCATATTGCTCTTAAGCTCGCCTAAGTTGATCTGGTATTGGCCATGACCACCTGATACTTTGCCTTTACTATTGTTATCCAGTGATATTGAAACTTGAGGCTCAGAATAATAAGTCATGTCTAGATATTGCTCTTCTACGACTTGATTATTTCTAACAACAGATACTTTAATGGCACCGTAATATTCACCAGCTGGAAATAAACTGTAGTGCCGCAGACGTACCCACATTTGAGTAGTGCGGTCCTTGAGCTTTGACTTCCAAATACCATTTCTTACTTTGATCTTTTTAAACTGAGCGTCAAACAGCTTGGCATATTTATCTTGAGTAGGGCCCTCAAAAACCATTGAGTAGTAGTAGACATCTTCAACCCATATTTCATCGGCGCAGTCGAGTAACCTATCCGATACTTGTACTTTAAGGGGTAAAAAGACTGAAACACGATTTTTATGTTCAGTAATAATATCGCTTGGATTGGAAGTAGCCAATAAATTACCATAGCAATTCCGCCAATTAGCCTGTGCTGGTGAAGTGGACAGCAGATAACTCAAAATCAGCAATATCAAGATCTTGAACTTCATCAATGTGCGCCTCCTTTAGGCTGGGCTGGTTTTAATACTACTTTACCTATTCTGACAAACCGCTGTTCGGTGTCAGCAATACTCAGTTGTCCGACTAAGTCATCTAGCTCGATGTCAAAGTGACCCAAGCTTATTCCTTCTACTACAAAACGCCCGGTACGGTTGGTGAAAAACGGCCAACTTTGTGCTTGGGAGTCGGCGGACTCGGCGTTTTGCTGTTTTACAATACGCCCTCGTTTCATTGCAATTGGTGTGCCTTTATCATCTACTAAGGTACCAATAATGGTATATGATAAGTCAGATCCTATTTGAATATGATGGCCTGTTGCTGCGCCTCCTACTTTAACATAGATGCCAGGACCCCAGTCGTAACCAAGTGGAGCGTCGGGTACATCGACGTTAAGCTGAGTTTTACTATAGCCGTTACCTAGATCAACGAGTGCACCTATCTGGCTGCTCGGTTTAGTTTGTGCTCGCCCAGTTCGATCAACATTTATCAAGACATCTGCATTTTTAAGTGAGTTGTGTTTGGTCACGACGGCAAATGGTGCGGTCGTGGTCGCCCCCATACCAAGGTAACCATCAGCAACTCCCAAGCTGGTTGATAAGTTCACACTTGCGCTGCTGTCTGAACGAATGCCAAAACGAGAGTGGTTGTTGGCGCTGATATCTGCTCTGACAAAAGCGCCTGTATAACTCGCTTCTAATTGCTCTTGTCTAAAGTCTTCTCCTTGCTCGGCAAGTACTTGGTAACCATAGTCGTTGACAAAGTTGTGATTGGTTTTTGCATAACTTGCACTCGATACCTTGGTGCGACTGTTGTACTGGGCTCTAGCGCGATTGCTACTTTCACGGCTGTCGTAGTTCCAAGTAAAGTTGAGAAAGAACTGATTGTCAGGCTCAAATCTATCATCGTCACTTTTGGCGTGGTTGTAACCCATTCTCAAGCGAATTGTTTCATACCGAACATTAAACTCAGCGGTGATGCTATCGGTGACAAAGTTGTCATCGTTCTCGGCGCGCGTCGCGTTGAAATTCAAGTCCATATGTTCATTAATAAAATAGCTGTAATCCACAAATGCGCGGTTGCGGTTGTTTTTGGTATCGAATTCAAGCCATGGGCTACTGGTAAAGTCATGGCTGATTTCGTACCCCAAACGAAAGTTGGGTGAGCCAACATTACCGTGACCAAATATACTATGTTCAGTTTCAAGCGAATAGATACTGCCCGCAGTGCCATTCACTTCACTTTGAGAGTATCGCAGTGAGAGATTGCCAATCGGGCTATTAATAGTCGCCAGTGTACCAAGCACATGGCCCAGTGGGTGTACAGCGCCATTGAAACCAAAGGTAAAGGAGTCGCTGAGTCCGTATTCATAGGTGCCAGATATGATTAAGTCGTCGTCATAGTGAAAGCGCTGTTCTTCAAGAGAGGAGAGATAACCAATTGATAGTGAATAGTCACTAAGTCCTTTAGCTAGCAGCCTAGCGTTGTAGTGTGTTGTAAAATGAAACTCTTCTTTTTCACCATTGGGGTAAGTTGCAACCACGTGAATATTGTTCTCTCCAGAAGTGAGCGGCAAGTCACTTAGGTCATATCGACCCGCTTTCAAACGCAGTCGTGAGATTAAAAAATCATTGATGTAAACTTCGAGCAGTGCCGTACGAGGAAGCACAAATTGCTGGCTATTGCCTGGTGTGATGCGGCGTTGTGGCTGCAATTTAGAGTAGGCTTTCTCAATACTAAATCCTGCCAGTTGAGCACCAGGCAGGTGCCCTGCGCTATTCATGCTGGTGTCGCCTAATGTGTATCGCAAGGGTTTATCTGGTTGATCATAGTAAAATGCTGTTTCTCCTCGATAAACTTTACTAGATCTCTGATTGCCATTTTCCCAAAACACAGAGCTTTTCATATTGATGCCGTCTGTGCCGCCAATATTGGCATCAATTAACCACTCCAGCTGTGATCTATGGTCATGGTTATTATTGGTTCGTTCATGATTCAAGTTAAAGTTATTCAACACAGCCCACTTTGCTTCTCCCTCGGGTAGTTCAAAGTGCTTTTGCCTACCATATGACAAGCTATCTGTGGCCATTGCTGCTTCTGACAGTGACATTTCAATAGTCAAATCCTGTGGTTGTAGAGTAAGTTCAATCCCTTTAGCTGAGAACTCAGCAGGTGTGACGGCTGTATCACCTAGCTCGGTTAACCATGCCAGAATTTCTTCACTCAACACTGAGTGCATTTTGTTTTTAAATTCGGCAGCGGCAATTGATTTCAACTCTAATCCATCGGTAGCGGCAGAAACTTGCCCTATCTCGGCAACATGCAGCCGCACAGGAAAGTCCATCTCGAAGGTAGCGGAAAACGTCTTTGAAACCCAAAATAAAAGAAGTGCGTATAACACACACTTCCAATCAAAAGGCCGAATATAAGCGCCCAAAAATAACATAGATAAAGCTACTTTTTATCGAATAGGTTTATCAGCTCTGCGCTTTTGGAAGGCTTGTTGGTAATGACGGGTTTTAAATCAACTTCCATCTTGTGTCCAGGCATGATGAAACGTCCAGATGTAATTGATTGCAGTTTCGCCCAACTAATAACTGTTTCGCCTTGGTGGAAGTGGTAGTCGAAATGAGATAAGTCTAATACTCGCTTACCTTTGTTAGCAATTGTGAGCTTGCAATCATCGATTTTTTCACAGCTTATCTCGCTTTGTTGTTGCGCTTTTATACCATCAGGGCTGACAAATACCAGAGTTGCAAAATTAAACACCATTTTAACCCCTGATTTGTCGTCTTCATCGGGCAATGGCAGTTGTTTAAATACAATTCGGTAAGAATGAGTTTCTTTAAGCTCCGGGGAACCTAAGTATTTGGCACGGAATACTTGATAACTTTTTGCTTTTACTTCGACTTGCGGCGGTAGAACAATAAAGTCATCTTCTGCAGGTACCAGTATTTCCTGTTGGTTTTCATCAAATGTACGTTTATATACCTCTATTTCGATGGGTAATGTGTTTTCACTGGGGTTTTGCAAGCGATATGTGACTAATGACTTGTTGCCATGCGCTGCTAAGTCAACAATCATGGGTTGAACTTGGTAGGCTATAGCAGGGATTGATAACCAAAAAAGGAGAAACATTAGTAAACGCATTTGACTTCCAACAGACAAGCTTGATTATAAAATTTGCTATACGATACCGTTACTACTAGCTAAAACAAGTACAAATTATCCTTTTGATAAAAATTTCCCAGTAGATTTTAGTATTGCGCTGACATTAGGTTAGAGAATGTCGTAATTTAAAGCATTATCTTCGTTACATTTCCTCTTTTATTGCCTTGAGTCCCGAGTAAATAAATACTTTATTGGCTTCTATGTGTGGATTGGAGACAAGAATATTAAGTGACTTTCTTCGTATTTTATATCGCTATGTATTATATCTAATTATTAAAAAGTTAATAAATATCAATGTATTAAAATTATCATAAGCGGGATTGTCAGTTGACAAATTTGATTGTCTGTAACCATTATAGGTCTGAAAAATGATAATAACAAAAGGAGTTACTATGATCTTGAAATTTCTCGGCCGCGGGTTTTGTATCGGGACGCTATTTACAGCGAGTGGATTGTTGCACGCCAATACCTTGGCTGAACAAGCACCTGAAAACAGCAATGTGAGCACCAGCCAATTTCAACAAGCACTACCTGATATTATAACCTTTAGTGAATTTGTACATCGAGTCAGATATTTTTATCCCAGTGAAGCTGTTTCTCAAACTATATGGAGTTATTTCCTTGAGAAAACAATCAATGAAATGGTTGAGTTACCGCAGCGCGAGCGTCTAGAGTATGCCTTTGCGCAGCTTAAAAAAATAGCCCCACATATATCCACCCAGCCTAGCGATCTACCAGCTGTTAAAAATAACGAAGTAGCCCGAACTTGGGTTGCAACGGGGGCGCGTAATGTGACTGCGTATGAACGGAATCTAGAGTCTGGAATATTTTCAGAACTTGTCAATAATGTAGAGACTCCAAAGTCTAAAATTTACAGCGATGTATATGGTAATCAACCAGTTTATTGGCCGCTTTATCTAAATAGCCAAGACAGTTTAAGCGGAGAAACTTTTAGGCCGCCCAACCCTAAACAGTCATCTTTGATGAATCCAGCGACATGTATGGCTGCGCTGAGTTCTATGTGGGCAGAAATTTATCATTTTTGGCCGTACTTTGAGCAAGTAACTGTTAAATGGGAAGACAGTCATGTGGCCTTATTGGAAGGGTGTCTGGATGACCCGAAAAATCTGCAGAGCACCATCAATATTGAGTTTAAAAAGCTACAGGACAATCATGTTTTTATCGCGTTACCTAACGAATTTAGAAATGAAGGTGTGTACCAGCTACCGATTGGTTTAGATTATATTGAGAGTAAAGCAATTGTAACGAGCAAAACCGATTACATATCACTGCAAATTGAGATCGGAGATGAACTTGTTTCTATTGATGGTGTGGCTGTAGAGGAGCTAATCCAAGCGGCGACTACCACGATTCCAAAAAGTGATCACGCGGCAGTATTAGAAGCAACTACTGGGTTGACGCGAAACTATAAATCTCCAAATTTAGTTGAATTAACATTCAGAAAACCAAGTGGTGAAACGGTTACAACCACCACCGCAACAATACACCAAGATGTCATTGGAGATTTCCATAGTCATGCAGTAGCGCAACCCTTGGTGCAAGAGTTAGGCAATGGCATTGTTCGACTAAACGTATTTGATATTGGCACTCAGGCTCAAGTTAATGAAGCGAAAGAAGCGCTGAAAAATGCAGCTGCTATTGTATTAGACATGCGTGGCTATCCAAGGAACTTTATGCTTGTTCGTGAATTTATGGGATATTTTTCGGATATCGAAACGGCTGTAGGGCCTTTTTATCATCACTCTCAAAGGGCGCCAAATCAAGAAGATATATACGTCCATTCATTTAAAGTGGGCGTACCTCTAAACGAGAAGCTATTCGATGTTCCAACAGTGGCGATTTCTTCTAAGTTTAACATGAGTGCCGGAGAGCACTTTTTAATGATTGCACAAAACTTGAACATGCCTATTGTTGGTGAAATTACCTCAGGGATCAACGGCGACTACGTCTTCGGCGGGGTTTTTAGTGGTCCTGCTTACGGTGGGATTTACTACTTTTATACTGGCGCACGATCGGATCAAGTGGATGGCAGTAAACTTATCGGTGTTGGAATTAAGCCAGACTACTTGGTTCCTGTTACACAAGCTTCGACAGCTGACAATGTTGATATTCAGTTAAACAAGGCACATCAAGTGGTGCTTGAAATGTTGGCACAATAATGTGTCGGTGAAATGATCCCATAAGTGGTGTGTGAACTTTCACCACTTATGTATTTTATTCATGCGCTTGATCCATGACCCAAGTGCATGTTTACGGAAGTTGTATGCACTGACAAGATATCGTCTCGCAATTTTTTGCCGATGTTTCATCAATTATACCCCCTGTGCAACACTATCAACGTTGCGTTATTACCGTGAAAGCTATGAACATAGTAAAGTAAAATTTATCAGTTTGATTTTACTAATAAGTTTCATTGCTCAAATTAACTTAATAGTTTACTTAAAGAGTAAGTGGCAACCTTTAAGTTGGCCGTGATTGCAGCGTTATACCCATGGCTATGGGTATTGAATTTTTACGGATAAAATTGGAAGTACTCTTCTTTTGTTACTGTTTTTTCTTGATTTTTTTTAACTTTCAACTGATTTATCGCCAGCTTTGGCTATGCTTAACAGTGCTAACTTCAACCTCAATTGGATGGGTTAGCGTTCTTTCGAGGTGTGTTCAGGTTATGTGTTTATGAGAGTAGAATCTTCATTTTATCTTTACACGCCTATCTCCCGCATTGTCGCTATGATATTTCCCGCTGTTTTTATCTGGTCTTTTTACTAAAGAGCACAGGCATCACTGAGCAAAGGTTAGATATGTGCATTTAGGGATGTTTTTAGTTTAATAACAATCGACCTATTCTCGCCACGTAATCTACCTCTTCTCAAATGCTGCCTGTGAGGGGGGATTTAAATGGTACAGCTTTTAGCACCGACATAATCCCAACTATTCAGACCTCGTTGGATATGTAAAGCCGCCTGTTGAGCCGAGCTGCCGGAAAATACCTGCTTTATTGCTTCTGCAACGAGTTGTTGGTAACTCGGTGTGCCTTGATTTAATGAAGGAGCGGTAAATAAACTTGCATCATAACTTTGCTCGTTAAGCAGTTTTGCTTGAGCACGCAAATTTGCACTGTTAATTTGCACCTGTCCTCCGTAAGCCGGGATCTCATTTAGCGTGTTGGCAAATAAGTTGGCGAATGTTTTAGTGGTAGTAAAATGTAGCACTTTTTGAGCAAGTTCTGCCTGTTTGCTTTTCGCATTGATTTGATAGGTACCATCTGCAAAGCCATAGAAATGTCCGCTTTCGCCTGGTACTGGCCAAAATTCGATTTGGTAACTTTTATCAACTTGGTAGAAAACAGAATTTGGCCCTGCACGCCAGCCACCATCAAGTGCAATCGCCGAGTTCCCCAGCGCTTTGCTGGTCCCCATACCGTGATAGTCTTGTGTTAAAACATTTTGGTTGATATAGCCTTTAGCATACCAGTGCTTTAATGTTTCGAGTATGTTGAGGTAGTCAGAATCGGTAAAACACGCTTGACCAGCAATGAGCTCTTTAGCGCGAGAGGCGTTGAGTAGACCCGCAGTCATGACCTCGGCAACGACTTGTGACAGATACCATTGGTCACTAGCCATTTGGAGTGGTGTCACATTGTGGCTTTTAAGTTGTGCAAATAAACTTTCCAATTGCGATATGGTGCGAGGCTGAACTGTTAGACCATGTTTGGCGAGCAACTTTTGATTGATCAACATGCCCTCAAGTTGCATGGCAAATGGGACACCATAGATTTTAGAATCAGCACCTGTTGCAGCAGGTAGTGCGTTTGGGTTAATAGAATCTGGTGGAGATGACTGTGCTGTGATCACGCCGTGTTCAATCAATGGTGCAAGGGCAGCAGCCCCTGGCATCCACTGGAATAGGTCGACGCGACGATTTTGAACCGCTAATTGGATATGTGCCTGATAAGTATCAAAGTCGATGACTTTTACATTGACTTGAATGCCATTAAGAATGTTTTGGCGATTGATCTTGTCCCATAGCAGCTGCTCTTGTTGGCGCCATGTATAAAGATCAAGTTGTTGCTTGGCACTGGCAAAAGCTGGGTAAGCAAACAGAAAAACAATGAGGTATATTAGTCTAGCTTTGATCATTTTGATTGCACCTTAAACTGTTCGTTCATCAATACAAGAGCGCCAGAAGCTTTATCCAGCTCTGTGGCTGCGGCATTATTATGTTGAATTTGATCTAGTGTCTGTAACGACAACCCATCGATGTTTTCGATGCTGGTACTGATTTCCTGAGCTGCAATATGTTGTTGTTTGGCCGCTTCGGCGATGACTTCATTTAACTGATGTGCATTGCTTACGCCCTGCGCAAACTCTTTGATCTGAATATCAATTTCTCTAGCCATTTGCGTGCAAGATTCAGTGTTCTCAACAGAACTGTGAAGCGCTTTTACAGCGAGCTCCGAAGATGAAAGGAGCTGGTTAATCTTGCTTTGAATTTGTTCAGTGGAGGTCTGTGTGCGCATCGCCAACGTTCGGACTTCGTCGGCAACGACAGCGAATCCTCTGCCGTGCTCAGCTGCACGAGCCGCTTCTATGGCTGCATTGAGTGCCAGCAGGTTGGTTTGATCGGCAATGGTATCGATGACATTGACAACTTCTTGAATTTGACGGCACTCTTGGTCAAGAGATGCAACAACCTCTGCTGCAGAGGTCATATCACCGCGTAACTGTTCGCTGAGGGTTTGGTTTTCGAGCACTAACCCCTGTGACTGAGTGGCTAGTGCATCTGCATGAGCCATAAGTTGGGTGGCTTGTTCGGCGGTATCTGAGATTTCACTGGAGGTTGCTGTCATTTCAAGAACTGCACTGGCAACTTGAGTCGTTTGATCTTTTTGCTGATTGGCGATGGTGGTTGTGTGCTGGGCACTGGTTGATAAAGTGTCAACTGACTCATTAATGTGTTCGGATTGGGTTTTAATGTCAGTAATGATATTAACAAAAGCAACCCTTAGACTTTGCAGCGATTGGCGAAGTTGTGCGAATTCATCTTTACCAGCGATGGAAATTTGTTCTCCCAGGTTTCCTGTCGCTAGTTTTTCGATGTCAGCCACTGTTTGCTTCAATGGCCGGCTAATACTGCGGGTAATATAAAAGGCCGTTAAGATGCCAAACATGAGGGTGGTCAGTGTCGCCAAAGAAATCCAAGTGAAGCTAGATTCAACCGAAGCGGTGGTTTGTTCCTCAACGGTTGCACTAAAGGTTTGGCTGAGCTGGCTAATGTGTGCCATATCAGATTTTAGTTGTAGTAAACCGGCTTCTACCTGACTTAGGTTGTCTATCAACACATTTTTACTTGATAGGTAACTGCTTTGCAGTGATTTGATACCATCTTGTTTGCCTATGATCCAAGCTAGTTCAGTGGCGACTGTCCCCATTGGCGTAAGAATATTGCGCTGTAATGTGGTATTTGACGACAGTGTTTGCAGCTGATAGCCACTTTTTACATAATCATCTAGCCACAGTTTATACTCTTTTGATAGTGCTTGAAGCTCTTGTAAGTTGTTGATAAGCAGATACTGCTTTGCGATGGAAATGCCGTACCTTAGCTGGCTCAAAGATGCTGTAATTAGCTGATTTTGTCTGTAGCGCTTATATCGTTCTGTTATGTTCCCCAGCTGCTCATCTAGCTGGCGGACCTGACTCTGGTACTGCTCTAAGGTGGCTTTGTTCTTCAGCGCGGCACTTGCGACATTCATTGATTTCTTTTGTGCATTAAATACTTGCGCTTTGCTTGCTTCAAACTGTTCAACGACGTGTAGCTTTTCATCATTATTTGGCAGATCGGCAAACAATCTAGCCATTTCATCAAGTTGCTGCTGGATCTTTTTCTGATATGCATTGATGGAACCTTCCAATTTTAGCTGTTCAGAAATGGTATCTGCATGGTAGTGCTGATAAACAGATAAATTGAGTTGGTCCAGCTTACTTTCTACAGAATTTACTTTTATATCAATTGGTTGAGCTACTTGTGTGACTTTTTTCAAATTACTGTTGATCTCAGACATTCTGAAAAGAGAAAAAACGCTGATGGCAACCATTGCCAGGAGAACTACCGTGTATCCGACTGATATTCTTGATATTACGGATGCTTTGAACATGGTATGGGTAACTTATAGGTAATACAGGTTTAAATTTTGCGCAATGGTAACACTGTCTATTTTAAAAGAACCTAGCCTTTATTCAGTATATTTAAACAATAAAATGTAATTTATCGCAATCAGATTGTTGAGTAAGTGTTTAGTCTGTGTTGTAAGAGTAAAAAAGTGACTTTATTCGTAATTTAGTGGTAATCAAAACTGATTTTAACGGAGGGGTTGTTGCTTTGATGTAATAAAAGGGGCTTACGCCCCTTATTAAAGTGTTGCTTATTTTTGATAAACGATTTCACCATCAAGTAGCGTCATCACGACTTGGGTATTGGCTATTTCTTTTACCGTGCTATCGAATAAGTTTCTATCTAATACGATTAAGTCTGCAAGTTTACCGACTTCAAGGCTGCCGACTAGATGTTCTTGTCGCATGGCAAAGGCGCTATTAAGGGTGTAGGCCTCAAGTGCTTGCGTTAACGTAATGGCCTGTGGCGTGCGCGTCATTGCATTGCTGATACCAATAAAGGGGTTAAATGGACTGACATTCCAATCACTAGATAATGTGAGGGTTGCATTATTGTCTACCAAGCTTTTTATTGGCACTAAATCTTGAGAGCGCTCGCTACCAAGTAAAGGGATATTTTCTGGCCAGTGACTTGGGTCGGTAAAGTCACCTGCAACCTGCGCATCAGCTATTACACCAAGTTTGGCAAAACGTGCGTAATCAGCAGGGTCAACGACTTCTAAATGCGTTAATCTGTGTCGAGCTGCGCCAGAAGAAGCATTTTCTATGGCGTTGAGCGCTTCATGTATACCTCTGTCTCCAATTGCATGGATATTAAAATCAAAGCCTGTTGGTTCAAGTGCTTTTATATACTTTTCTAAGCGAGCTTGCGTGAAGTAATTGAGCCCTTTGTTACCATCCAGTTCTAACCAATCTTGGTGATAGGGTTCGTGCATTGCAGCAGTAGTATTGATCAATATCCCATCGACATAAAATTTGACTTGATTAACCTTTAGCAAGCTAGCTGGATCGGCTTGGTAGAGAGACTTGAGTTTACTTAGTTGAGTGGCATCATTCATCTGCGGATATGCCCACAAGCCCAAATGTGTTCTGAGTGTGAGCTTATCTTCATTCGCTATTTTTAGCCAAGTATCTAAGTGCCCACGCTGCCAGTATGTTCTAGCATCGCTAATCGATGTGATCCCAGCTTTGTTAAGTGCCGGCATCGTATACTCTACCAGTCCCAAATAATCGTTTTGCTGGGTATTGGTGAGTGAGCGCATGGCAAGCTCCATGACCTGGTTTCCAGCATTATCGTAGAGAATACCATCCAGATTACCTTGCTCATCCCGGCCAATTACGCCGCCAATAGGGTCTAGACTTTCGGTATGAAGCCCTGCTAACTCAAGCGCTTTACTGTTTACCCACATGGAATGTGACGTCTGTTCCATAATAATAACTGGGCGATTAGGGACCGCTTCGTCCAGCACTGCTATGGGGTTATCTTCCATTTCTAATAGTGTGCCAATAGCGTGTCCGTAACCAATTAGCCATTCTGCATTCGGATTTTGGAAAGCGGCTTCTGCAACTAAGTTGATGTAGGTTTGCGCTGAAGTTGCTTCTGGAATTGTAAACTGGGTTGCGTCAGAGCCTGATTCCAGAGGGTGCATATGAACATCATGAAACCCTGGCATCACCATTTTGCCTTTGAGATCGATAACTTGGGTATTGTCACCGATATATTGTTGTGCCTGATCACTGGTTCCGACAAATACAATTTTATTATCGGTTATTGCAATTGCCTGAGCCCAAGGGGCTTTTTCATTCACAGTATAAATACGGCCATTGATGAAGACCATTGTCGAATGTGTTTGTTCTGGTTGCGATTGAGATTGCGATTGTTGAGGCTGAGCTGTTGTACTGTTTGCTGTATTGCTATTTGTGGGACTATTAGCTCCAGAACTTGAATCTGAATTACACCCTGACATACATAGGCCAGCTACTAATAACGGAATTAAAGACATATTTGTGACTCGCATAGTTGACTCCTGTTTGATGGCACTACAATATCAGTGGCATGGTAACCACAAGGTAACAGTGTAGAGGTTTAATGCTCGTTTTGCTGGTAGAGGATGATACTTCCTTGGCAGCCCAATTAATTGACTTTTTGCAATGCGAGGATATCGAGGTGGATTATGCCACGTCTATTTCGAGTGCAAAAGAAATAGCTGCTAAAACAAGGGAATATATTAATTATGACGCCGTGATCCTCGATATGGATCTGCCCGATGGCAGTGGCTTGAGTTTGCTATCTACACAGATATTGGGTCAAGGTGTACCGGTATTATTTTGTACTGCTGCCACATCACTTGACGATAAACTCGCTGCTTTTTCTGCAGGTGCGCTCGACTACATAACTAAACCGTTTGCTTTACCTGAACTGGCTGTTCGGTTAAAGATATTAGCGCAAAAAAAGCCATCAAGTCGCACTGAGGTTTTTAAAGTAGATACTTTAGAGGTTGATTTTAGCTTGAAAATTGCGAAGCGTAACGAACGAGTTTTGGTGTTGTCTCCGCAGCAGTGGCAACTTATATCCTTGCTGGCCAACCACAGCCCTATGCCAGTAAGTAAAGATCAGATCTTGAACTATATCTGGCCTGATCAAGATGTGAACAATAATATGTATAAATCATTGTTAACGCGTCTGCGCCGCAATGTATCTAAACATGATGAAGTGGAGTTGATCCATACTATCAAGAGTCAGGGGGTAGTGCTAAGGAGCGAAGGTGATTAAGCAACAGAGCTTTGCGCGATATTTCACAGTCAGACTAGGCATTTTTTTTGTAGTGTTTATTGCCCTTTGGATCCAAGTTGCAACTTGGGTTTATCACTTTGCATGGGATGACACGACTGAGCACTACCTGTATCAGGACTTAGATTTAGCGCTGAGTGGCCAATTATCAATGCCTGTGATAAGCGACGAGAAGTATATTGGTATACTGGCTAATATGCCCGTTGAGTTTCAACATATATTGAGCACACATGATGTGGAGTTTGAACATACGTTTCTCCTGCCAAGTGCAACTGGGGATATGTATATACTCAAAAGTGAAGGGCACAGTGGAGAGCCGCTGTACGTTATTCATTTTTTCTCTCATCAGAACTCGCCCAGTTTGTTGCCTATTTTTTTGATTTTGAGTGGCTTTATGTTGTTCCCTACGGGGTTTTTAGCGTGGCGGATATGGCGCTCAATAAGCCTAGATATTAATGTGCTAAAGTACAGCTTGGAAAAAGATAATGAGCACACAATTAGATTTGTTGAGTTAGCTGAAATCCAATCCTCACTTAAAATGGCAAGGTTTGCGCAACTACATGCACAGCAGCAAGAGCGCTTATTTTCTTCTTTTTTAAGTCATGAGGTGCGTACACCGCTCACGAGAGTAAACAATAGCATAAGTAGGCTCCAACAAATTGATGATATACCACTTGATGCACTGGACGTGATCGATGAACTTGAGGCTGGGCAGCGTGAGTTGGCTGAGACGGCGGATGCGGTGTTGTTATTGTGCCAGCCAAACAAAGCTAAGTTAGAGTGTAAAGCGCTTTTACCGATATTATCTCGATGGCAAAAGCAGTGGGCGCAACGGGGTCTCGAAATAGAGCTGTTGGGAACTGAGCAGATATCAGAGCAAACAATCCAACCAAAACTCTTCTGGTTATTATTAACTCAAGTGGCTAAAAACGCGCTTCAACATGGTGACGGAAAGTTGATTGTTAGGTGTTTGAAACATGGCTTAGAATTTGAAAATGCACGAGATTGTACACGAACAAATTCAGGGCACGGGCTTGGCAGCAAAATTATCATGCAAGTATCTGAGTGTTTTGGCTGGAAAGCAGCAGTGCACTCTGGAGACAGGTACATGCTGCGTGTGTTGTGGTAGACGAGTCGCTATTCAACTTTTATCTCGGTATAGACGGAGTTTGCGATAAAACAAGCCTCATGGGCTTGGTGATGCAGGTTATCAACTGTCTGTTTATCTATGGATTCTGGTTGCTGCCATTTAATGCGAGGTTTCAATATAACCTCTGTCATCGCCATTTTCCCATGCGCATTGTTGCTCATAATACCTGTTGCACTGTCCTCATAAGATTCCACTATATAACCTGACTTTGCAGCGAAGTGTAAAAAAAACAACATGTGGCAGCTAGAAAGTGAAGCCACAAATGCTTCTTCGGGGTCAACATTGTCTGGTTTTGAAAAAGGTAACGGGACCACTGAAGGCGATGACGAAGCATCAATAGTGGCTCCCCCGTCAAATGACCACTTATGAGCTCTACTGTATTTAGCATCAATAAACACTTCTTCTGATTGGCGTTGCCAAAAAATAGTCGCTTGGTAGATAGACATGGATTCTCCTCAAAAAGTGATACGAACACATTAGGTTCACAAGGTTTAGTAAAGATGTGCTTAAGTATGTAATTGACAGGGGAATAATAGAAGCGATAATAACTCAAATTGACGTGAGCTAAATTCATATCATGAGCAGCTTAAATTTATCACTTACTGCATTACATACTTTCTCTATTGTGGCGAAAGAGCTCAATTTTACGGCTGCTGCGGGGGTGCTTCATATCTCGCCGAGTGCCGTTAGCCATCAAATGAAACTATTGGAAGCCCAACTTGGGATGAGCCTGTTTCATCGCAAGTCAAAAGGGGTGACATTAACTCAAGAAGCTGAGCGGTTAGCGGATCATGTTAACAAAGGCTTTAATCTGCTTGAATTTGGCATAGAGTCAACCAAACGAGCCAACACAACAGAGCGTGTTGTTCTTGCGGTGATCCCCTCATTATTGGAGCACTGGCTGATCCCTAAACTGGGAGATTTTTATCAACAATTCCCGCACATTGAGTTGCAACTAATTGCACAAGATCAGCTAATTGATTTTAATCGTCACCATGTACATGCGCATTTGCACTTTGGTCATGGGCAGTATCAAGGGTATAACTGTACTCACTTGGGCGCAGAGTGGATTTATCCAGTATGTTCACCAAATTACGCAAAAGAGCTAGGCAAAAATGCTGAGTTGTTGAGCTATCAGCATGGTATTGAAGACGCGCCAGGTATTATTGACTGGAATAATTGGTTTTCACATCAGTCAATAAATATGACAAGCCAACCAGTAAATCGAGGCTTTAGCCACGTAGGGCATACATTGACAGCGGCAAAATATGGACAGGGTGTAGCGTTAGGGTGGCACGTCATTGCGAGTGAGTTGATAACACAAGGTGCCTTGAAAAAAATGCAGTTTGAACCCATCGTGATGCCATTCTCCTATTTTCTGGTAACACCCCATCAAACTCATCAAAGCAACGCGTTGCAATGTTTGCTTCAGTGGCTGCAATTACAATTTGCAGATTCGCGCCCATGTGTTGTTTGTGACGAATAAACTCAGTGGTTTTAATCGCTCCCTAGTGGATGCTAACTTCTATGTCTATTTGATTGCATGAAATATTGTTCTACGTAGTGAATTCATTATGTTAAGTATATTAGAGGAGTAAATGCAGAGTGGCGGTAAGTGCTTATATCATTAGTGAAATGCTTTAATATTATCCAAAGTTTGCAATTTACCCTCGATGTATGGCTAAATTTAGTGTACAACTTTTAACAGTTTGTCTTGTCTATATAGATTAGATTACAACGTTATTCGTTGGCTCAAGGAAGCGTGTTAATTTTAGACCTAAAAGGTAGGTGTAGGTACAAGATGTCTCAAACAAAAAGTAATATTGCACTCGGTGTTGCATCAGCTGCATTCGCATTGACGCTGTATAGTCATTTTTCTTCTCAAACTAACGTTGAGGCTGCTCAAGTTGAACAGCATCAACCATCAGTAAATACGCGTCAGGTGTCTACTGAGCCTTCTCATATAAATAAAGCTTCTAAAAGTAAAAGCTATGATGAAATGGACAGCAGTGCATTGATCGCGCGTATTGAGTATTTAGAAGAGCGTCTGTTGGATATCGAGAATCAAGCTTACGGCAATGGGGCTGCCAGTGATGTGATGGAAGAAACTATCCTAGCGGTGCTGGAAGAAAAAGAGCGCAAAGAGCGCCAAAAGAGAAATGAAGATAATCCTGTATATGGATTCTATGAAGACTTACCTAAAGACTATGATCTGAAGCTAAAAACTGATCCGGAGTTCGCAAGTAAAGTCAGTCAAGATTTAAAAGGTAAGGTGCTGGATCAAACCCTCACACCACAGGAGCGCCTGTCGGCAATGGGTCAACTGCAAATGAATATGTATATTTTAAATCGCACACAAGATGAAATGTTCGATTATGAGACTGTCGACGCGGTACTTGAGATCAGTAGAAACAGCGCTGACGATAAATTAAAAGTACAAGCACTCGAAGTTGTCGCTCACTCTCCAGTGGTGGATAGTCGAATAGCAAAATCTTTGCAGGATATTATCGAAAAAGAACCAAACAAATATATGAAGACAATGGCGGCTGAAGGATTAATGGGGCAGTATTACCAAGCAGGTGAAAGCAATCCAGAAATGAAGCAACAATTGGCCAATGAAATCTTAGCTATGTACGACAATGCCAGTAGCTCAGAAGTACAGGCTGTGATGCAGCGTTTGATCAGAGACGGTGAGCTGTTAGAGCAGATCCGAAGAGATGCGGGAAGGTAATTAACGCTCCTTGACTACCAATTAGTCATTCCCTGTGCGGTCCTTAATTATTGTACCGCACAGTAAATTCAACGAGTTTAACTCAGTGAAATAGCCATAATTTTGATAACTTAATCCTTGCTCATTGAATACACCCCAATAAGCTATTTGCTATTATTCTTAATTGACCAACACAAGGGCGTTGTTTGTTAAGTGAGTCTTGCTACTTGTCAATATGGCCAAGGTCTCGGCTTGGGTCGAGTTTATCTCTTACCCGTCTTTTAAGTTCTTTGGCTTCTGGAAAACCACTATCTTGTACACGGCACCATATCAGATCGTTGTCATAGTAAATTTGAAAAACACCTTTACTCGCTGGCGCAAGTGCAACTTCTTTTAAATCTTGGCCAAATGTTGATAACAACTCTTGAGCGAGCCAGCCGCTTCTTAGTAGCCATTGGCACAATACGCAGTAGTGAATTGTGATTTTTGGTTTATTCATTTTTTATCAACTTCCACAGGAACAAGGGTAAAATATCATTATTCACCTTCACGCTGAGCATTTTGCACAAACTCTGAATAAATACTGTCTTTAATCAGCCTATCAGGTGTAAAGGCATAATAATGTTGATAGACATTTTCAATGCTGCCGATAAAAGTCACATCATAATGCCGTTCAATTTCTTCACGTATCGACAGTGGGGCCGGAAAAATACCAAACCCTTGCTGGCCCAGTGACTTCATCAAGGCACTATCGTCTACATGACCTGCGACAGACATTTCAATCTCTAAATCTTCGAGCCAATACTGGATAGCATTGGTAACCGGGCTTGCTTTCGCAGGTAAGATAATTGGCATATTTTTCAGTGTGCTAGGGTAGTTTTTGCTCAGTTTAGAATAGTATGATGAATTACCGTAGAAGCCTAGCTGGCTTTTACCTATTTCGTGACAAAATGCTTTGAACGGTGTGGAGCTATCAAGTGGCTTATCTGCTAAGACCAAATCTATTTTGTGTGTTGCCATTTGCGCCAGTAATTCTGATTGCTGTCCATCAATACAGTGCAAATTGGTGATGCGCTCATGTTTAATGAGGGGAGACAACCACTTTGAGACTAAGGATTTTGGCAAAGCATCCGAAATGCCTACTTTCAAAGTGCGATTTAAATTATCGAGGTCTCCTCGAGTTGTTTCCAACCACTCTTCCGCAACATTGAACATATCATTAGCATATTGTTGGGTAAGTTGCCCGTACTCCGTAAGCCTTAACCCTCTTCCTTCCCGGACAAACAACGATTTTCCCAGTCGTTGCTCTAGGCTAGTTATTTGCGCACTAATGGTTTGTGGTGTGAGGTGCAGTACCTTACTCGCTGCGGCAATGCTGCCTAATTTACTGACTTGCCAGAAATAATAAAGGTGGTTGTAGTTAATATTCATCATACTTCGTTAATTTCGATGTCTAAATAAGATTTAATCAGCTTTTATCTTTGTTTCCACCTTAGTAGATTTAAATCAACGGCGCAATCATTAATTTCACTAGAGTGTAGTGAAAAATGAATAATTATGAGCGAGGTCAAAGGTATGAAACTTAACTTAAGAATGACAGGTAAAGCATTAGGTAGTGTGGCGAATGCGAAAATATCAAAAATGATCAGTACCCAACTTGCTAAATATGTTACCAACATACGTAAGGTTAAAGTACATATTGATGACGTACCTTCGAAACTACATGGCACGCTAACCCAGTGCAGTATTGAAGTGTTGCTACCAGGTTTACCCAGCATATCTGTTAAAGCAAAGGGCAAAAACCTAGCTCAGGCTATCAGCCGAGCAGTGAGCAATAGCGAGACAGTGTTGACGCAAAAGCTATATTAAACACGCTGCTTCAAGTAACGGAAAAGCGTTTAATAGATGTATTTTTATCCTCTGATAATCTTGCGCGAATAGAAACTCCCAAGCACTTGCTGCGGCATGGAAGCTGCATCTTTTATAATCACTTCATATATCAATTTACGTACTCAAACACTTAATTTGTTAACTTGTTGCATTAAATATTTAATGCTAATTACGCATCGTTGACGTTCATGTTAATATTCCCATAGTCTAAATTTTCCCAGCTATTTTAATTAATTTGTTAAATGAGAAGTATTTGGACATGAAGGGGGCCCCTTACATATATTATATTTTAATAAAATGTTTATTTTAAGTGACATTTTGGGGCTGGTTGTGTATTTTAATCAATGAAAAGCAGTAACATAATGCTCAAGGAAGTAACATGACATATATATCGGATACTAGTGCCCAGGACACGCAAATAGAGAAAAAAAGGAACTATAAGCTCTATTTGGCTATCGCTGTTGGTATCGTTATTTTTTTAACTTTGATAGTGCCTCAACTATCAATTTGGTTTAGTGGAAAGAGTGCTGTGCGTATTGAAAGTATTCGCATTGCAGAAGTTCAAAAAGGGCAATTCGTACGTGATATCTCTGTTCAAGGGCGCGTCGTTGCTGCAAAACGCCCCACATTGTATAGCCCCGCTCAAGGTACAGTGACTTACCTAGTGACCCCCGGGGATACCGTTAATTTTGGGGAGCCGCTCGCTTTAATAGATAGCCCTGAGTTGACGAGCTTATTAGCACAAGAAAAATCTGAACTAACGCGCCTGAAAACGCAGCTTGAGCGTGAAAAAATTCAAGTAAAAAAGCAGGATCTTGAACAAGAAAATTATATTGGAAAAGCGCAAGTAGCCTTAAACGCTGCTAAGCGGGAAATGCGCCGAAATGAAGAAGGGCAAAAAAATCAGGTTGTCAGCGATATTGATTATCAAAAAGCCAAAGATGACTTGGAAAATGCAGAGCGAGAACACCGCTTAGCAATTAAAGAAGTCGCATTATTGAAAGAAAGTCAAAAGTTTGAAATTAAAACGCGCGCCTTGGAGCTTGAGGCGCAGCAGGTGATTGTGAACGAATTGCAAAGGCAGGTGGCAGCCTTATCTATTGTGTCTCCCGTATCAGGCATTGTAGGGAATTTAACGGTTGAACAAAAAAACTCGGTGACTAAAAACCAACCGTTGCTGAGTGTTGTCGATCTGTCTCAATACGAAGTGGAAGTGAATATCCCTGAGAATTATGCCGATGACTTGGCGTTAGGCATGGGGGCTGAGCTGATGCTCAATGGCACCACCTATCAAGGTGAACTCACCGCCATTTCTCCAGAAATTGTCAGTGGTCAAGTAGAGGGGAAAATTCGCTTTAAAGACAAAAATATCAAAGGGTTGAGGCAAAATCAAAGGTTGACCAGCCGAGTCGTCTTAGAGGAAAAAAATGATGTACATTTTTTACCTCGTGGTCAGTTTACCGAATCTGGAGGTGGACGCTATGTCTACGTTGTGCAAGATGACATGGCAGTGAAAAAGTCCATAAAGTTGGGTTCAAGGAGTTTAGGACAAGTCGAAGTTATTTCTGGTCTGGCAATGGGCGAGAAAGTGGTTATTTCTGACCTAAGCGTATTCAATGAAGCAGGAAGTGTGAGAATCGTTCAATAGGGGGTAGGTATGTTAAGAATGAGCAAGTTGGCTAAAACTTATCGTACAGATACGATCAAAACGAGGGCGCTGTGTCCGTTTGATTTAGAAGTAAAACAAGGTGAGTTTGTCGCTGTTGTTGGTCCATCGGGATCAGGAAAAACAACCTTTCTTAACATTACTGGGTTACTCGAAACCGCCAGTGAAGGTGAATACTGGCTGGATGGCTTGGAAGTTTCTACATTGAGAGATAAAGCTAAATCAAAACTCAGGAATGAGAAAATAGGCTTTATCTTTCAAAGCTTTAATTTAATACCAGAACTTAATATTTACGACAATGTTGAAATGCCTTTGCGCTATAGAAAGCTCTCGACCGCACAGAGAAAGCAGCGAGTAGAAGAAGCCCTTGAACAGGTAGGGCTTGTTAGTCGACAAAAGCATTTTCCCGCTCAGTTATCTGGGGGACAGCAGCAACGCGTTGCAATTGCTAGAGCGTTGGCTGGCTCTCCAGCGTTTCTCTTGGCCGATGAGCCGACTGGTAATTTGGACTCCAAAATGGCTGATGGAGTGATGTCATTGCTTAAAGAAATAAATAAGCAAGGGACTACCATCATTATGGTAACGCATGATCTAGACCAGGCAACACAAGCCAGCAGAATAATAGAAGTAAAGGATGGTGTCATTAGTGAAGTAGAACACTGCGCTCAAGAAATCGCATAAAGGTGACCCTGTTATGATAACTTACTACACCAAACTTGCCTTTTTGAGCTTGTGGAAAACGCGCTATATGAGTCTACTGGCGGTTATTGTAATCGCCGTCGGTATTGCTGCGACAATGACAACCTATACCATCAATCATATGATGACCAAGGATCCCTTGCCTTCAAAGTCGGACTCAGTATTTCTGGTAAGGTTAAACAACTGGAGTCCGGAAGCTGCCTATCGCAACCGAAACGAAGAAAACCCGCCTATTTATATGTCAGTGCAAGATGCTGTTAACTTAATTAATCACAATGAAGCGCAAGCACATATCCCGATTGCGGGATTTAAGGACATGTTAAAGCTGCCAGAGCAAAGTGCCGTTGATGCAAAAATGACCTTCGTCAGAAGCTCGACGACAGACTTTTTCTCGTCATTTGAAGTGCCTTTTTTGTATGGTTCAAGTTGGCCTAAAAGCAGTGACGACAGTGGTGAACAAGTTGTCGTGATTTCTAAAAAGCTCAACGCTGAACTGTTTGATGGGCAAAACTCTGTGGGGCGCGTTGTGCAACTTGGCGAACATCAATACACAGTTGTCGGTGTATTAGACGATTGGGCTATTCTGCCTCGTTTTTATGGTGAGTCCATGCGTGCGTTTAAAGCGCCAAGAGATATCTTTATCCCGTTTCAAACACAGTTAAATTTGGAGCTTTGGTCGTCAAATGTACAGGCATTTGAGTGCTGGAAAGATCCCGAAAATGCGTCAGTGAAAGCGTTGTGGGCATCTGAATGCGTGTGGGTGTTTTTCTGGGTTCAATTGAATAATGAGCTAGAAAAGCAAGAGTATATGGACTTCTTACAGTCGTATGTTGAACAGCAAAAAGCGTTGGGGCGCTTTCAAAGACCCACTTTAAACAAATTACAGTCCCCCACTGAGTATTTAAAGGAAAGACGCGCATTTTCGACTGATAGCGAGATAGCGGTTTGGCTTTCGATATGTTTTTTTGCACTGTGTTTATTAAACGCCATGAGCATTATTATGACCAAGTTTCAGGGCAAAGCTGGTGAAGTCGCCTTGCGTCGTGCTGTTGGGGCAAGTAGCCTGGATTTGGTTCATCAATATACTATTGAAACCGGAGCGATAGGGTTATTTGGCGGCATCTTGGGATTAGTCTTTACCCAGATTTGTTTATTTCTTTCTAGCCAGCTTTATACGCATTTGAGTAAAGATATTATGACTATGAGTGGCGAGTTGATGGCTTCTACAGTATTGCTATCTATTTTATCAAGCTTAGTTTTTGGTATGTTTCCCATAGTTAAGGCCATTAATGTTCAGCCGGCAACGCAATTAAAGAGCTTGTAAAGGAGATAATAAAAATGAAGGACTTATTACCTATTATCAAGTCACTGAAAAGCAACTATACGGCTGCTTTACTTTTTATTCTACAAGTGGCGATTACCTTTACAATACTCGTGAATGCGATTTATCTAGCTTTTGACAAGCGAGAGTTTATCGCGCGAGCTTCGGGACTGGATGAACAAAATGTGTTTTATGTTGCCGCTAACTTGCCTGTAGAGGAAGCTGCGCAACCTGCATTATTAGATCAAGATCTTGCCAACATTCGTGCTTTTCCTGGTGTCGAGAATGCGTCAGTATCATCGGGGATCCCTTTGAGTGGCTGGGGTCGATTGGTTGAGGTAGCAGTAAACCCTGATACCAAATACGATACGTTTTCGGGTTACTATGGAGGTGATTTGAATCTGTTAAAAGCGTTTGGTTTAGAGCTGGTGGCGGGAAGTGAGTTTAGCCCCAGCGCAGAGTTGAGTGTGCGCACTGAAGGCTACAGAAATGCGATTGATATTATGGTGACTAAAGCGCTTGCCAGATCTCTGTTTTCGGAGCAGTGGGAGCAAATAGTTGGCAAGACTATTTACATCAATAACCTGCCTCAGCGCGTTGTTGGTGTGATAGACACACTACAAGCAGCCTGGCCTTCATGGGTTGTAGTTGAGCATGCTGTGTTGGCCCCAGTAAAAGAGGCTGATAGCATAGTTCACTATGTGGTTAAAACTGTGCCGGGCCAACAAGATGATATTTTGACGCAAACGTTAGCGTATCTGATGTCTTTACACGGCAGAAAAGTTGATAATTTTGAAACCTTTACGGAAGTTAAATCACGGGCATATAGCGCTGAAAATGCCGCCAGTAAGACCTTATTTGGTGTTATCACTGGTCTATTGATTGTCACTGCTCTGGGAATTTATGGGCAATCCAGATATAGCATTGTCAAGCGCACTAAACTAATCGGTATTAGGCGGGCAATGGGGGCTAGTCGAGGTCAGATTATCCGGTATTTTGTCTTGGAAAATGTAGTTCTATGTTTGGTAGGCATCTTAATTGGCGTCTGTGCAGCTATTGTATTAAACAATGTATTCAGCAATGCGTTTGAGCTTGGCACCATACCATTAAGCTACCTATTTTATGGCAGTATCTGCACCATCATTTTGGGACAAGTAGCTGTTTTATATCCAGCAATTAGAGCTGCTCAGTTGTCTCCTGCTATAGCCACACGCACTGTTTAAGTGTATCTGGGTATTTAATTTTTACTGAAACACAGATTAAATACCCTACATTTAGCACCTAAGTTTGCTACAAATAGTCCATTCGATCGTATTTGTTTTGCTATAATACCGCCGTAACAATAACAAGCTGTGGTTATTTATGGTTATGTAAGCCGCAATTTGTCACGTTTATAAATAGGTATCAAATAAGGTTAGTTGATTGAGATGTTACGACTATCAAACAATGTGGAGCTATCTTCTTGGGAAATTGAGCTAACGGCTATTCGTGCGCAGGGTGCTGGGGGTCAAAATGTTAATAAAGTTTCCTCTGCAATACACTTGCGGTTTGATATAAAGCGCTCAACCTTACCCGATTTTTACAAAGAGCGTTTGTTGGCATTAAAAGATAGCCGGATAAATAAAGATGGTACAATTGTGATAAAGGCACAGACTTTTCGCACTCAAGAGCAGAACAAAGAGGATGCACTCAATCGGCTTAAACAATTAATTTTAGACGCAATCAAAGTAGAAAAGACGCGCCGACAAACTAAACCGACTAAAAGTTCTCAAAAGCGCCGTTTAGATACCAAAAATAAAAGAGCACAAACAAAGGTGCTAAGACGCTCGGTTAAGTTTTAAGTTTCAGTATAGTCGGCAATGAGACACTAAACGCGGCACCGCCAAACTGTGAATCTTCGATCCAACATTTGCCATTATGCCAGCCAAGGATTTTAGCGACAATTGCCAGACCTAGTCCAAAGCCACCTGTTTCTTTGCTGCGACTGGTATCAAGTCGTGTAAAAGGACTAAATACGTTATCGCGTTTGTCTATTGGTATGCCTGGTCCGTCGTCACATATTGATAAAATCACTTCTCCTTGGTGCAAAGACCTTAACTCAATAAATATTTGCTTATCGCCATATTTTTCTGCATTTTGCAGCAAGTTTTGTAATACGCGAGCGAGGTAGTGGTCATTACCATTGACAATGATATTTGGCTCAACAGCTTGGGTGATCTTTTTACTGGACGTTGCGGCAGATTTATTAATTTGCTCCTGTACAAGTTCACTCAAATTGACGTGCTCTTTGGTCATTTCACGTTCTGAAAATTCCAATCTGGCATAACTGAGCATTTCATCAATCAATAGCTCCATTTCAACGACATCTTGATTCATTGCATGTACTTGCTGAGGATCTTTGGGTGCAAGCATAGCGAGTGCAAACTTTAGCCTCGCAAGGGGAGTTCTGAGTTCATGCGATACAGCATTCACTAACTGTTTTTGATTTTGCATCAGGCTTGCCGTTTGCAGTGCTAATTTTTGTATATGCTGAGTTAGTGTAGAAATGGCAGAAAATCGCGAAGGCTTTGTCGCGATATCGAGTTTACCCGTCGCCAATTGTTCTGTGATCACTTTTAGTTGCTCAAGATCTCGCCAAAGCGGTCGCAACCAAAGGATTAATAGCAAGCCCAAAACAGAGAAAGAGATTAATCTAAAGCCATATTTGGTGAAAAAAGAAGCGCGATTAGGAGCGAAAGGACCGAGTTGTACGATACTCTCATCGTCGGACAGCAGCATGGATAATTGATAGTTATCATTGCTGTCAAATGAGATCACGACCTCATCGTTTTCAAGTGCCTTGCGCTGCTCTGGAAACCAAGCTACATCATTGATGTTGATGATATTTAGGGTTTCCTTCTGGTCGTAATGTTCAACGCCTACTGAGTTTAAAACATCTCTTAGATTAATCGCGACCTGTGTTGCATAGCTCAACTCACTTGGGGCTTGGTTGCCCCAATTTCGCCATATGTATTCACTGCTTTGGTTTATGACAATGATACTGACAAAAATAAAGAAATAGAGACTCGCTAATAGGCGGACCATATCGCCTTAATCCCACGCAGATTTAGAGCATAGGTATCCCTTACCCCACACAGTCACAAGCCTAAATGGTTGGTCTGGGTTATCACCAAGCTTTTTACGTAATCGAGAAATGCGCACATCGACACTGCGATCTAAACCATCGTATTCTCTACCTACAACTTGGTTGTAAATATGCTCGCGACTCAGTGTCTGTCCTGCATTGTTAGCAAGCTCCCAAAGCAAGTCAAATTCGTAGCTGGTTAGCTCCACTTCTTGGCCTGACAAATAAGCTTTTCGAGCAGCCTTGTCTACCTCGAGTTGGCCAAGTTTAATATTGTCAGAGCCCTCGTCTTGTTTTCCGCCACGTCTTAATAGGGCGTTTACTCTGGCTAGTAACACATAGGGTTCAACAGGTTTTATCACATAGTCATCTGCGCCAATTTCCAACCCTCTAACATGGTCGAAATCACTGTCCTTTGCCGTTAAAAATAACACGGGTCCAGAGTAACCGTGGCGTATTTCTCGACAAATGGAAAAGCCATCCATGTTGGGAAGCATGATATCTAAAATAACAATATCAGGTTGTTGCTGTATAATTGCGTCAACAGCTTTTGCACCATCATTCACCAAAGTCACTGAAAAGTTATTACTTTCAAGAAATTGCCCAGTCAGTGTTGCGAGTCTTTCATCGTCTTCAACAAGGATTACCTTAGCCATTAAAAAAAGCTCCAGTCAGATTTTAATTTTCGTCTATATTTTCGACTTGCCGCCGCATTGATTTTTACTTTTTGCTCAGCTAAAACATGCATGTTTTCATTTCTGAGTGAAAATGACATGTCTTCAGATATGGCGATACTGATATTTGTTCTTGCTTTACGCTGGTTTTTCCAGCATTGCAATGGTGCATTATCTTTGTATAAACAAACATCTTGCGCATTGGGTATAGTCCAATCAACAGCGATTGTCATCTCACAGACTTGGCCTATGGACTTTACCATACACACCACAGGTTTAATCTTAAGAGTTGCTTTATTAGACTGCTGAGCATGGCCTTTGACACTGATCACAATCAGTAACAAAGAAGACATAAATAAAGCACATGACCATTTAAAATTCATACAGCCCTCCGATAAAGATATTGGAGGTATAATCACGCTCAATAAGTGGGCTGTTCTTTATGCCAGAGCCCAGCCAAGTGTGCCTTGCACTGAATTTTAATTGCCAATCTGAGTTTAGCTTATAATTGAAAGCCACAGCTAAAAACGGGTTTACTGTCGCCTTTCCCTCGTAGAGGAAGTGCTCAGACTGAGTGTCTTGTTGACTGATGCCATAGTAATAATCAACAAGGCTTTTATCTTTGTATTCTGCGCCGACTTTAACTCTCAGACGAGATGGATTTTGCGTATTTGTCGGAACAACAAAACTGTAATCTATACTGCCATGGTGGCCTTGGTACGTATTGGTAACATCATGGAGCCATGAAAAAGTGATCTTTGCATCATTTTTGAAGTACCAGTGAGCAAGTATCCCGGAGTCTATTGCCCAGTCACGCTTTGCTATTTTATCGATAGTAATGGATTTAGGAGTGGGCTCCTTGTCCTCTTTATCATCGCTATCTCCGCCATTTTCGCTTCCATTGTCGGTCCCGATGCCTGGTTCATCAGAGTTATTGGGATCTGTTGTCGGGTTACCAGGTGAAGGTGTGACCGGAGGGGCATTTGACTCAGCTGTAAAAGTATTTTTTACTAGGATATTACTTGGGTGAAAGCGCTCAAAATAGGCCTGCTCCGTATTGAGCTGTGCAATTAGACTGACATCGAACTTCTCTTGCTCAGTAAAAGTGAACCCCAAGGTAGTATTGTCGAAAAAAAACTTGTCGCCGTAATAGTTAATGTAGGGCAGTATGACAAGTGGGATGTTGTCCCCACCACGCACTGGGTTTGTCGCAATCCCGCCGCCAACTGCAACAGAAAACTCCCAGCGTCCAATTTCGGCGCATTGTTCGTCATTTTCATTGCAGTTTGCAACACTGTAAGTACTAAATAAGTAAAAACAGATAGATAGCAAAATAGAAAACTGTTTCAATCAATTTACTCCTGTAAAACCTAGGGCTAAATTTACCAGCAATTTTAGTAATTACCAGAACTGGTTACATTAAATAACAAATAGATCGAGCGAAATAACAGAAGAATGGTGTCACTGTATTAAAGTAAAGTTACTTTTAATCAAGGAGCACAACTATGTTTTACTCTAGATTTACTCTTTCACTGGCAAAAGCGGGCGTTGCGATAGCTGTTTTGCCTGTTTTGGTTGCATGTGGCGGAGGTAGTGATAGTAATAGTGATAACAAGGTAGATCAGGGAGAGACCAAATTACCGACAAGTGTACCAGAATTAACTTGGTTGGGTGAGTCATCAGCAAAGCTGAAAAAAGCGTCATCGAGTGAGTTTAGCTCACTATTGAAAAACGGTGTCTATTTGAATAGCCGACCAAGTGATAAAAATGATTCTAGCCTTGAAACTCCTGTCAATGCATCGCCAGTCTCTGAAGGAGAGTCAAGTAATCAGTTTTCATCTACGAATGTTGTTGAATCGGGTGTAGATGAAGGGGACCGTATCGAATACGACGGCAACTATTTGTATATTGCTGCCCATTCTGGGCAAGATTTGTCTCAAAACGCAGTATTTAAGCAATATGTCCGTGTAATGAAACGCACTGAACAAGGCATTGAAGAAGTTGAAAGAATAGAGGCATCTGAGAATTTATATAGCCAGCAAGAGCTCTACTTAAACGACGGGCGACTGGCTTCTGTATTTAAATATCCAGTGCTGACTTTGGACTCCTCCCCTGCGTCGAGCAGCACATCTTCTGATACGTCAGTGGTAGCGAACACCTTTCTCAATACATTTGAGTTAAGTTTTGCAGACGTAACCACGCCTGAACAGTCCCAAGTACTTAAGCAGTATCGTGTTGACGGCAACATTCTAGATAGCAGGGTGATCAATAACGAGTTGTATGTAATTAGTGAATTTGATGCCAATTACAGTTCGGAGCTAAGTGATGATTTGGCGGTTTATCAAGCATTATATCAGCTCAACGTATCTGAATTATTGCCCAAGATCACAGACCTAAAAACAGGTGCGGTATCGCCTTTATTTGACCCTAGTTCGTGTTATATTCCAGAAGATACCGTGGTGACAGACAGTGCCAATACCATCACTACAATCACTAAAATTTCGCTGCAAGATCCATCTAGCGTTCAATCGACCTGTATCAATGTACCAACAGATGGTGTGTATGCATCTCAGCAAAGTATTTATTTACATAAACGTTTTTGGCCGAGTGATGCTGTAAGTTTTGATGACTTGTCTCAAACAGCGCTACATAAGTTTTCGATAGTAGATGGCAATATCACTTATAGTGCATCAGGGGCAGTTGCAGGATCGCTAGGTTTTGGCAGTAACTTTGGTGGCATGATTGAACCTGCAATTGTTCAAAACGTGAGTGATGCTGCCTTTAGACTTAGTGAGTTTGAAGACAAGCTTCGTTTGGTCACAACTCGCTTTAGTGAAACAAAAGGTATGATCCATCAGCTATTTGTGTTGGAGCAACAGGGCGCTAACCTAGAGATAATTTCCAATTTGCCCAATGAAAGCCAGCCAACCCCGATAGGTAAAGTTGAAGAAAATGGCATGGTTGAAGAAAATATCTATGCGGTAAGATTTATGGGTGAAAGAGCATATGTGGTGACGTTTAGGCGCATTGACCCGCTGTATGTTATTGACTTATCGAAGCCGGCTGAGCCAGTGATAGCCGGCGCTCTGGAAATACCTGGGTATTCTGCATATCTTCACCCTGTATCAGACAATTTATTAATTGGTGTTGGTCAAAATGTAGGAGACTTCGCATTTCTATCAGAGCCTGCGGTTATCGACAGCGACAATGACGATACATCAAATACGGTATTCCCTGAAATCGGTGCAAAAGTTAGTTTGTTTGATGTCAGCAACATGACGTCACCAACCTTGATTAAAGAGCATGTATTTGCAGGCGGTTATACGCCAGTTGAATTTGATCATCACGCATTTAGCTGGGTGAAGGTGAGCGACCAAGAGTTTCGCATGACATTACCTGTAGAATCTTGGGAAGCCACTATTTTAGCCGATAACTCAAGTGTTTGGGGTAACATCAATGAATTGGCTGCATTTGAAGTGAATACCGAAAACTCCGGATCTTTGACCTATCTTGGTAGCAGTATTGCAACTTATGATGATCCGACAAACAGCGTTCCTTATGTGCGAGCGTCGGACGACAGAGGCGTTATCCATGGAGATACGATCTACTATATCCATGGTAACTTCGTCTGGTCTAGTTTATGGCAGTCTCCTGACATAAATGCGGGCCCGTTTTAACTCGCACATATCAAGCCTCTGAGCGAAATCTCTGAGGGACCAAGCGCCACCCAATTACGCAGGGTGGCGCTTTTTTGCAGCCGGTTTGTGTAAGACAAGTTCAATATCATCCAACAAGTTACCACCAATCATATAGTTTCTCTCAATGACTTGGTGTACTTTAAACCCCAGCTTATACAGTAATTGCTCTGATGCGGCATTTCCTTTTGTCACTGTAGCCATGAGCGTGTCATAGTTGTGTACTTTAAATGCGTTTTCAATAACAGCCATTGACGCCTCATAGGCATACCCTTGCCCCTGATGATTGGGGCAAAGCATAAAACCAAGTTCAGCAATAGCAGGGGGGTCAGAAATCGTTTTAAACCCATGTAAACCAATGGGTTCTCCCGTATCTTGTCGCTCAATAACTAGTGTGAGCCAAGCGTTTGTATTTTTGTGCCATGGGCTACAACGGAGATCGAAATTGGCTTTAATCTCGTTTAACTGTTGAATATCTGCGACAAATTTCATGACTTCAGGGTTTTGGTTTAATGCTTGGAAAAGCGGCCAATCTTGTTGGCTCAAAGGTCTTAGCCTTAGGCGCGAAGTTAACAACTCCATATTTGTCCTTAATTGTTTGAATTATCTAGGTGCGGGCACTGAGAATGTTTTTAATTTTTTGAATTTGATTGATCGCATGCAGATTGTCGCCATGAACACAAAGTGTATCAGCGGGTAAGAATAGTGTTTTCCCTGTGGCTGTTAAAACAGACTGTTTTGAAGCAAGTAGGGCAACTTGCTCCAGCAATTTTTCTTCATTGTGCACGGCATTGGGCTGTGTTCTGGGTGTAAGCAATCCATCATCGGTATAAAGCCTATCCGCAAAGGCTTCAAGCAGAAGATCCACTTTATACTGGTTTGCTAAGTTTTGGTGCTGCTCTGCCTGTGCTGTGGCGAGTAGCATTAACTTGAGATTTGAAGGATAAAGGCTTAGCGCTTCGAGCAATGTTTCCAATATAGATGTATCGCGCATCATGTCGTTATAGAGGGCACCATGTGGTTTGACATAGGTGAGCTGCATGCCAGCTATATTGGCCATGCCTTCAAGTGCAGCAACTTGATAGTGAATGCAATGGATCAGGTCTTGTTTTGCCATATTCAATGAGCGCCGACCAAATCCTTGTAAGTCTGGGTAACTTGGGTGTGCACCAATACTAACAGAGTGCTCCTTAGCAAGTGCCAAAGTTTGCGCCATAACGCTTGGGTCGCCTGCATGAAAGCCACATGCAATATTTGCCATATCAATATGGGGCATGACATCGACATCAAGCCCCATTTTCCAAGCACCAAAACTTTCGCCCAAATCGCAGTTTAATAACATGCCAACCTACTTTCTAATTATTGTATTAACAGATCCATATCCGGCCTATCAGTGACCAACATATGTTGTGGACTATTGATAATACACAATTCTGGCGCTGCGCGGGTAATTGCGAGATGAGCGGTTAAACTGGTTGTCCAAAATACAGGCTGTTTGTGTTCAGGGATAAAGATGGGGTCACCAAAATTGGGTTTGCTGAGATTGTTGATACCGATGTCGGCGGGGTTGCCAAAGTGGACAGGGATCCCATGTGGTACGCGACTGATGCTGCCTGCTTGAATTGCCCGAATAATCTCTTTGGTGTCCATTGGTCTTAAGCAAACGACTTTGTTACTTTTAAAAGGGCCAACGGGCTGGCTTGGAATATCACTGATGTACATGGGTAAAGTATGTGCGGGGCTCGAAGTTGAGGTATCAAAGCCAAATGTATTGAGAACGTAATCAAATGCAACATAACTTGCAAGCGCGAATGTCACAAAGTCTGTTCGCCAAATTTTTGTGATATTGGTGACTTCATCAACCAACTGACCGTCTTTTAGCACGCGATATTTTGGCACATCGCTGCGTATATCAATATTACTGCCTAGCGGATCTAAGCGAAAATCCCCTTCATTGATACTGGTTGCAAGTAACGGACAGCAATCATGGTTGTTCTGACAGTACTTTTGAAAATCAAAAGCATATGCTTTAGGTAAAATCACAATATTACATTGTGTGAAGCCGGGCACAAACCCATTTGTTGGACCTGAGTAGTCTCCGGCTCTGATCATTTCACGAATCGCGTTAGGTGCCGTTAAGGACGCCTTTGGATCCATATTGCCCTCACTAAATTGTAGAAGTCTCTATATTTACGCGGGGCTTGTACTTGGACATTGCCTATCACTCAAGGTTAATGCTCACTGGCAATTGCCCAAGCGCTTTAGCTTTACCGACAATCACTTTTGCAAGTGCAGTATAGGCAGGCCCGCGCACATCATTTTCTGTTGCTACATCCACATTATAGGCATAGCTTGCTAAAATCGCCTGATTGTATAGTGCATATTTTGCAATTTCGTACGGTGCACGCAAACTTATAAATATACTCGCTTTTTGGTGAGAGTGAGCATATTGCATGAGCTCTAATAGTGCCTTGGGTTGCTGCTGCTTTGATACTTCATATTCGGTAAGTTCAACAAGGTCATCCATCCCTCCAATTTCGGCAGCGCTTTGCTGTGGTGAAGCATGCGCACTGATCACCCAGTCGGCTGCTAAAATCGCATTTTTTGCTCGTTCAGGCTTGAATGCTTGTAAGCTGGTAAGGCTGATCTTGATATCTTTGTCGACTTCACTGAGTAAAGCTTGTTTTAGGGCTGTGGCTTTTTGCCTATCAGGCATTATTAAATGAATATGTGCACCGTCTTTGATATTCAAAGGTAACAATGCCTTATTTTTAACCTCAGTGATGGCGGCCAACGCTAAATCTGCTTCTATTTTTCGGTGTTGTGGGTTGCCAAGGGTCGCCTTTGCGATGGCTGGACTGGGTGTCAAATTATGATTGATGAATGACGCTTTTAATTTGTCTATGCGTGCTTTGGATAGCAATAGTTCTTGTTGGTCCAGTTGACCTGACTGTGCAGCTTCATGCAGTGCACTGAAAAAAGATTGAAATGCTTTGATGTCTTCAGGTGTGCGTACTTGGATTGGCATCAAGGCAATGTCAACCCCAGCTTTGAACGTTTCGATTACAGCATCTAGCGGTGAGAAAAAATCACTGATCCCTGCCATATCAAGTGCATCGGTGATGGTGACACCTTGATAATTCATTTTCCCTCTGAGCAGATCATGCATAATTGCCCTAGACATGGTTGCTGGACGGAGCATTTTTCCCCCCTGCTTATTTGTCACTGTACTGCTATCAAGGGCTGGGTATTGGATGTGGGCAGTCATGATCATGCCCGGCTGCTGTCGCCTAATAATATGTTCGAAGGGATACAAATCTTGTTGTTTTATCTGTGCAAGAGTATGTGCAACCTTTGGCAATCCGGTGTGACTGTCGACGTGAGTATCACCGTGGCCAGGGAAGTGTTTTAGCGCAGAAATGACGCCGTGCTGTTCAAATGCTTTAACCTGTGCAGCGCCTAATATCGCGACTTCTCCTGGATTCTCGCCAAATGAGCGCACATTGATGACGGGATTCAATGGGTTGGCGTTGACATCTACGGTCGGGGCAAAGTTTACATTGATCCCAAGGCTACTCAGTTCTTTGGCAATAGTTGTAGCGACACTCGTCGCATATTTCTCACCATGTGTTTTATAGGTGGCACCAATACTCATATTGCCAGTAAAAGAAGTGGCTTCAGCTCGATTAATTCGGGCTACGCGACCCCCTTCTTGATCGATAGAAATGAACAAGGGCGTGTCACTTGCTCGTTGTAAATCTTTGGTCAGAGACACTATTTGTTCGGTTTGTTGTACGTTTTCGGCAAACAAAATCACGCCACCGATGTGGTACTGTTTGAGTAATGACGCTAATTCGGGCGGCAATTTTGTCAATGGTTGGCGACAGTGTGTTGGTGCGGTGTTTTGGCAAAAATAACGTAAGTCCAGCATGAGCTTTTGTCCAATTACTTTGCGAAAGTCTATTTGGGTGTCGCTGGCACTGACTGCTGTACTGATTGTCATAATACTAATTAAACCTAGTTGTTTGAGAAAGTTGAGTATACGCACGGCATCAAATTATAAATTTTTTGCCTACTTTACCATGCAAACATATTCGTTGAGAGTTTTACTCGCTAAATTTCACGTGCTTTTACTCAATTAGTGCGGGGTCTGAACAGGTGTTCTTCAGATTGGAATAAACTACTTCAGCGAGCCTAATAAGAGAGAGCGAAGCCTTCAAATTGACATATATTGATTTTTACAACTCTAGTTTAAGGTTCGCGCAATAACAGCTTACCCATATTGTGCGCTCACTGCTGTTGAGCGCAGCCTCCAGTATACGTTGGGTCATGTAAAGAAGTGCTAAGAATGTCAGTTTGGGTTATTTTGCAGCACTACCAACATCCAGCTTGTCGAACCACTCCAAAAACTCTTGCACTTGTTCCCCTTGATACAGCTTACCGTGATTTGGTGCGAGGATATTAATATCTAACTCTTTGACTCGTGCAATCCAGTTTGATTTGGCTTGGTTGGAAGGCATCCAGCGTTTATGGAACTGCTCTATTTCTTTGATGTGCTTTGAGAAATCTTCTACATATTTGGCATCATTTTGTGCTTTGATTGCTGCGCCAACATTGGCACTCATAAGGATTTTTGCAGCTGGGTCGTAAAGTTGAAAGTTGCCTGCTGAGTGTAAATAGTGGGCGGGAAGCAATCGCAAACGCACACCGCCTAGTTGAATTTCACCGCCTTCATCATTTATTCCTTCGAAGTGCAGGTTGTCGAGATCAAAGTGTTCTATGAATCGATCCCACAGTGCCGGCGCATATAATGTCGCGTTAGAAATAGCCTTATCCCATAGGCTGAGCGTGGCAATGATATCGGGATCTTGGTGGGAGGCAAACAAGGTCGTTAATTTGTCGAGTTCAGTATGTTGTAAAATAGCCGCTAACATCGGAGAAAAAAGCTCTATTCCGCCAGGGTCCATAAGCATGGATTCGTGTTGAGTGTGAACAAAGTACTGATTGACACATCCCTGAGTGTTTATTGCTGAACCATTGCACTCAAGCATCATCCAGCTGTGTGTTTTGGCTTTGTATAATTCCGCTAGTTTCACCTTAGTACTCCCCGTAGTGTATGGATTTCACTTAAGTTATAGACAACCGCTGTTTTAATCGTCTTGGCAGCGCTGGCGATAAAGTCAGATACAGATTGCAAACTGTCGCTAAAATCCCCGGCATTAGTCGCTTCAACACGGCTGGTGACGGCAATGTACTCTGCACTTTGCATTTGTTTTTGAATGTCTTCGAAGTGGTTCTCAAGCTCGCTCAGTGCATGAGATAATTGCGATGCAGCGCGTCGCTGTGATTTCAACGCCTGTTGGTACATGGCCTCTACCTGGCTTGATTTCACCTGCGATTTTAGAGTGGTCATTTGATGATAGTATTGACTACTACGAACCAACTTAAGTGCCTTATTAAATAGCTGATTAGATAGGTCTGCTATTTTAGTTGTCGAGTTTATGGTCTGCTCCGAAAACTCATCGATAAAGTTGGTGATGGGTTTAAATCCAAGCGCAGCATCACCCGCTCTTAATGCAACTACTCGTGCATTTTTTGCGGTTAATGAAAGATTTTTGGCTTGCGTTAATATGGATTCTAAATTGGCGATTATTTGTGCCACCCGAACAAAGTTTTCAACAACTTTTGTGTCGTCGCTTAAGGTCATCATAGACTTTTTCCGATATTCTCACCCCTATTAGATTTAGGACAAAAGCCAGTTAAATTCCAGAAATATAAATAATCTATTTGTTGGCTCTTACTGTAAAAGTTGCACAACAGTGTCTACGCTTAGTGAATATTGCAAATTCATTTCTAACTTAGTGATTTCGCGCGAACGCATATGAATCGACTCACTCAAAAACTTTTACTTAGCTTTTTTTTTCTCCTAGTCGGTTTGTCATTTGGTATCCAAATTAGTCAATTTGTTGAAAATTGGTTATTCACCGAAGCTGGGCACTATGGCAATGAGTCATTGATTGAGCTATTTAATTATTTTTCTCTTGCGATAACTGGCTTTGTAATGGCTGTGGTGTTGGGGGCTGGCGTAATTTACTTGGCACGTAAAAAGCAACAGGAAATTGGTTTTGGAGAGCATGGTGAACTCTATTATGAAGTATTTAGAGAATCTTTAAATGCTCAGTTTTTAGTGTGTGAAAATGGCACTTTGTACGCGGTAAGCCAAGGCTTTTGTGGTCAACTTGAAGTACAAGAGGAAGATCTTACTGCCGTTGGTTTAAAAGGCTTAATTGATGAGCGAAGCTTTGAGCGTTTTATGCTGTGGCAAAGTGAGGGGGAAGATTTTGAACTGCTCTCTTTTAAATTGAGCAATTTTGAAGGCAAGCAAAAAGAATTGGTAGTAAGTCTAAATCACACCCATTTAGCAGGTGTTTATTTGGGTCAGCTAGTGGATGTCGACAAACAAAGCGAGTTGCAAAAGCAGCATGAATTATTGGCAATTACACTAAGTTCAGTGGGCGATGGTGTGATTTGCACAGATATCAATAATCGCATTACTTTTATGAATCCTGTGGCGGAAGCTGTACTGGCACTGTTAACTGATGAGGTAAAAGGGCAGGATTTTGAAGAAGTGGTGCCATTGTATCAAGAAGACAGCAAAGAACCAATTGATGATCCAATGCGCCAATCAATGACGGAATTACAAACGGTCTGTTTAAATGAACTAATCTGCTTTCGTAATCACCTGGGGCTAGACTTTGCTATCGAGGTGTGTTGCTCACCTATCTTTTTGCGTGGCGATAAAATAGCAGGTGCCGTACTGGTATTTCAGGATGTGACTGAGTCCCGTTTACTGAGGAAAAAGATGAACCATTTGGCGCACCACGATGCGTTAACCGGTTTACCAAACCGATTATTATTGCAAGATAGGCTGGTGCAGTCGTGTAAACGGGCAAAGCGGCATAAGCACCAATTTGCGCTCATATTCTTAGACTTAAATAAGTTTAAAGCAATAAATGATTCGTTAGGACACGATAATGGTGACGAATTATTGAAGCAAGTAGCTAAACGGTTAACTGCCAGTATTAGAGCTTGTGATACCGTATCTCGTATTGGCGGAGACGAGTTTGTTCTGCTTATCGATAGCATGGAAGATAGGCGACACGTTCGTCTTGTTGTAGACAAAGTATTTCAGGCATCTGGTGGTCATTATGAACTGAGAGCGACCCAAGTCAATGTGTCATTTAGTGCTGGAGTTGCATTGTACCCAGATGATGGTGAGAACGCAGACTCACTGATGAAAAGCGCAGATACCGCCATGTATAGGGCAAAAAAAGTGGGGCATTCAAACTATCAATTTTATTGTCCCGAATTAGATAAAGAGGCAGAGCTTTATCTTGAAAAAGAAACTGCGATGATAAAAGCACTGCATCAAAAAGCTTTCTTAGCGCACTTTCAGCCAATATTAAATGCGCAGACTTTAGTGATTGAAAAGCTGGAAGTGCTGGCTCGCTGGCAGTGTGGTGATGAGTTGATAGTTGCTGAGCAGTTCGTAGACGTAGCAGAAAGTGCTGGAATAAACGGCCATTTAAGCATGTATGTTTTCGAGTTGGCCATCCCTCAATTTGTGATCTGGTTAGAGCGTTACCCTGATCTGCAGCTGTGTTTAAATCTATCGATAAAACACTTGTTAAATGGCATGTTTAGTGAGCAATTAATGGCCCTGCTGGATAAGCATCAGCTAAAACCACAGCAGTTCGAGTTAGAAATTGCAGAGCAACCATTGCTAGAGCGAGCTGATGAACTGAAGGCAACGCTTGACTCGTTGCGTCAGCAGGGGTTTCACCTAGCCATTGATGATTTTGGTGTAGGGCATACAAACCCAAGTTTGCTTAGGGAGCTACACTTTGACTCGATTAAAATAGATCCAAGCTTCATTAATGAGATTGGAGGTGCAGAGCACCAAGATGATCTTGCGATGGTGATGATAAATATTGCAAAGAGCCTTGGTGTAAATTGTATAGCGGAGGGTGTCGAATGCGAAATGCAAGCCAAAGCTTTGGCGGCTAATGGCTGTGATCAATTACAAGGGCATTTTTTTTCTAAGCCAGTGCCAAGCTCGGAAGTGAACCTACTACTGGAAAAAAGTTTTAAACAGTCAAGAGAACCATAATCCTTTTTACTCACTACTGCAGATATCTCTAAAAAATTGAAAAACTCTTTGTAATGAGAAAGGGAAAATGGCAGTAACGAGCGAATGCAATTATAGAAAAAGAAGTAGGAATCTTTCTGTTGCAATATGTGCAATTTTTAAACCGGAAAAGTACGCATTTGTAAGCTCGCTTTATGCTTTATTTCATAGATTATTAGGCGCATTTATTAAGTTAGTAATATTGCTCTAGGTACGCTCTTAATGTTGTTTTTTGTGCGTAAAAATCAATAATTATTGTTTGGTATAGATATGGGTAAAAGCCGTGTTTTTACAAGGCCTATAGCGCTGTCTTTAATTGTTCACAATGCTTATGAGATTATGTCATTAAGCATTCATAAATATGTTTAAAAATTAGTTGACTTAGAGGGGCATCCCTATAAGATGAACATAGACAGAATTTCGGTCAGTGTTTATAAATCTCCATTACGTTGTTGTATAAGTGTTAGCTTGTAGTAGTACCGTCCTGAAGTTTTATCACCGGCAAAATTTAGGTCTATGCGCCCACAAGGGCATAGGTTTGCCAGTTTATAAAAATGGATTCTCTTTAAGCAGTGTAGAATTTGCTTTTAAGGATTGGCATTTATATTTTTTATCAGGATTTATTATTATGTCTAATACTTTAACAGGTACAGTAAAGTGGTTTAACGAGTCAAAAGGCTTTGGTTTTATCGCTCAGGAAAATGGCCCAGATGTATTTGCACACTTCAGTGCAATCAAAGGCGATGGTTTCCGTACTCTAGCTGAAGGCGAGCGTGTAGAATTTAAACTTACTACAGGCCAAAAAGGTCCTCAAGCTGAGGAAATCGTTAAGCTGTAACTGTCACAGTTTTAACAAGTAAAAAAGGCAAGCTTAGCTTGCCTTTTTTATTGCCCGTATCCCGTCCTAAACAAAGTTGACACTTTTTAAATATTTACAAAAAACTATCTTTTCTACATCTACATCTACATCTACATCTACATCTGAACCCTTTTAAATGACCCCTTGTACCTTTTTATTCCATCAAAGTTTGCGCTTTTATTTTAGTGTCATAAATATGATGAATAATGTAGATATCTAGATTGTCGACAATTTATCGGTTTGCAGGTTGACGTTAACGTAAAGTGTATCTATATTGTTGGCATTCGGTAAATACAACTGTGTGGCTTTTAAATGGTTTTTTTTCAAGAGCAAGCTGTAACCTCTTCAGATAAAACATATTTTCAGTTGAGAGAGGAAATAGTAGAGGGTTTGATCCCTGCTGGAGCTAAGCTCAGTGAAGTTGAATTGTCGACAAAATTTGAGGTCAGTCGAGCAGTTATTCGAGAAGCTATTAACCGCTTAGAAGCATGTAACATTGTTGAGCGCAAAGCCAATGTAGGTGCGCGTGTCGTAACGCTTACGGAAGACGGTCTACTTGAGTTATATCAGATCCGTGAAGCATTGGAAGGCATGGCTGCAAGGCTTGCTGCGCAAAATATGCCTGAGGCTGAGATTTATGAACTCAGTAGCTTATTGGAGGGACAGCAAGATGAAGTCAGACAAAACCACACTTATTACCAAGAAGCGGGTGATTTAGATTTTCACTATCGAATCATTGTGGGCAGTAAAAATCAGCAACTAATCACCATGTTAAGTAATGGTATTTACCACTTGGCTAGGATGTACCGAGTTCAGTTGGGAATGACTGGGCCTCGAGTTACAACGGCTTATGACGAGCACAAGCATATTGTAAGAGCGATTTCTAATCGAGATGGCGAATTGGCCGAAATATTGATGCGACGCCATATCCAATATTCTAAAAATAATATTGCCGTCAAGCTAACTAAAATGAAGTAAACATCACAGGAGAATACACCATCATGAGTGCAGGAAAAAAATTTCGTGACGCATTAAATGCAAATCAGCCTTTACAAATTGTGGGAACTATCAATGCTTACAGCGCAATAATGGCAAAGCAAATTGGTCACCAAGCAATATACTTATCTGGTGGTGGTGTAGCTAATGCTTCTTATGGCCTACCTGATCTTGGGATGACTTCACTCAACGATGTGATTGCAGATGTACAGCGTATTACGTCGGCATGTGATCTGCCTCTAATGGTAGATATCGATACTGGTTGGGGTGGTGCGTTTAACATTGCTAAAACAATCAGAGACATGGAAAAGGCGGGTGCTGCAGCCGTACATATTGAAGACCAAGTAGCGCAAAAGCGCTGTGGTCACAGACCAAATAAAGAAATCGTGTCTACTGAAGAAATGGTCGATCGCATTAAAGCAGCGGTTGATGCTCGCACAGATAAAGACTTTTTTATTATGGCGCGTACCGATGCATTTGCACAAGAAGGGCTTGATGCGGCGATAGCACGTGCTAAAGCGTATGTTGAAGCTGGTGCAGACGGCATTTTTGCAGAAGCGATTCAAACTGAAGAGCATTATAGAGCTTTTTCAGAGGCATTAGATGTGCCTATTTTGGCGAACATGACTGAGTTTGGTAAGACAGAATTATGGAATAAAAAAGAGCTAGCTGATTGGGGCGTTGGAATGGTCCTCTATCCGCTAAGTGCATTTCGTGCGATGAACAAAGCTGCGGAGCTGGTGTATCGAACATTACTGAACGACGGTGATCAAAAAGCAGTGGTCGATACCATGCAGACTCGTATGGATTTATATGATTACCTTGGTTACCACGAATACGAACAAAAGCTCGATGCGCTGTTCGCCGAAGGCAAGAACAAGTAACTAACAGTATAAAGAGCGTGCACAAGCGCGCTCACAATAAAGATTTAAAATTCAGCAGGTAAAAATTTCAGGAGAAAGTTATGGCTAAAGTACTAAGTGGTGCAGGTCTGCGTGGTCAAGTTGCAGGGAAAACTGCGTTATCAACAGTTGGAAAATCAGGCTCAGGGTTAACTTATCGTGGTTATGACGTAAAAGACCTTGCCGAAAATTGTCAATTCGAAGAGGTTGCGTACTTAATTCTAAAAGGCAAGCTACCTAACCAAAGTGAGTTAGATGAATATAAAGCACTGCTTAAATCAATGCGCGGCTTGCCAGTTGCGTTAAAAGATGTATTAGAGCGTATCCCTGCTGATGCACACCCAATGGATGTACTTCGTACGGGTTGTTCAATGCTTGGTAACTTAGAGGGTGAGGCAAGCTTTGATGAGCAGGGTAAAGTGACTGACCGTATGCTTGCTTGTTTCCCTAGTATTATTTGTTACTGGTATCGATTTAGCCATGACGGCGTGCGCGTTGATGTTGAAACTGATGATGATTCAATTGGCGCTCACTTCTTACACCTGTTACGCGGTGAAAAGCCATCTGAGCTTCATGAGCGCGTTATGCACGTATCTCTTATTCTTTATGCTGAGCACGAGTTCAATGCGTCGACGTTTACAGCGCGTGTTTGTGCCTCAACGTTATCTGATATGCATTCTTGTGTTACTGGTGCAATCGGTTCTTTACGTGGTCCTCTTCACGGCGGTGCCAACGAAGCTGCAATGGAAATGATTGAACGTTTTGAGTCACCAGAGCATGCTGAACAAGAAATGATGGGTATGTTGGAGCGTAAAGAAAAAATCATGGGCTTTGGTCACGCGATTTATTCAGAATCTGATCCACGTAACGAAATCATCAAAACATGGTCTGAAAAGCTTGCTGCGGATGTCGGTGACTCGGTGCTTTACCCAGTTTCAGTGCGCTGTGAAGAAGTGATGTGGCGTGAGAAAAAGTTGTTCTGTAATGCGGATTTCTTCCACGCATCTGCATATAACTTCATGGGTATACCAACTAAATTATTTACGCCAATTTTTGTGATGTCTCGTTTAACAGGTTGGGCTGCGCATGTTATGGAACAGCGTGCTGACAACCGTATTATCCGTCCTTCAGCTGAGTATACCGGCGAAGAGCTTCGCCCAGTGCCTGCTATTGCAGAGCGTTAATACTCGCGACTTGCACATCGTGTTTTAGTCGCCAACATGGAACACTTTGGACGTGTTCCATCTTGAGTACACCGTCACTTCTTCAGTTGGAAAGCAGTTATGAATACCCAATACCGTAAACGATTACCTGATTCGACCCTATGCTATTACGATACGCGCGAGGCCATTGAGGCGATAAAGCCAGGTGCCTATGCCGAATTACCTTATACCTCAAAAGTACTGGCAGAAAACTTAGTTCGCAGAGCAGATCCTGAAAAACTTAATGATTATTTAACGCAAATTGTCGAGCGCCGTCGAGATCTTGATTTTCCATGGTTTCCAGCTCGTGTTGTCTGCCATGATATTCTTGGTCAAACAGCCCTTGTTGATTTGGCTGGTTTGCGCGATGCGATTGCGGCCAAAGGAGGCGATCCGGCGAAAGTGAATCCAGTTGTGCCGACACAGTTAATTGTTGACCACAGTTTAGCCGTAGAACATGCGGGCTTTGAAGAAAACGCGTTTGAAAAAAACCGCGCGATAGAAGATCGTCGCAACGATGACCGCTTTCACTTCATTAACTGGACCAAAACTGCGTTTAAAAATGTGGACGTGATCCCGCCTGGAAATGGCATTTTGCATCAAATCAATTTAGAGAAAATGTCTCCTGTTATTCAAGCTCGCGATGGTGTCGCATTCCCTGACACATTGGTGGGGACTGACAGTCACACACCGCATGTCGATGCGTTAGGCGTGATTGCAATCGGTGTCGGCGGCCTTGAAGCTGAAAGCGTCATGTTAGGACGTGCGTCCTATATGCGTTTACCTGATATTGTTGGTGTTGAGTTGGTTGGCAAGCGTCAACCGGGGATCACAGCAACAGATATTGTACTGGCGATCACTGAATTTTTACGAAACGAAAAAGTCGTTTCGACCTATTTAGAGTTTTTCGGTGAAGGTGCCAATGACCTTACCCTAGGTGACCGTGCAACTATTTCAAATATGACACCAGAATATGGCGCGACGGCGGCAATGTTCTACATCGATCAAAAGACCATAGACTACTTAAAACTGACTGGCCGTGATGATGATCAGGTAGAGTTAGTAGAGCAGTATGCAAAGCTGACCGGGCTATGGGCAGACTCAATGACAGAGGCTAAGTACGAGCGTGTACTTAAGTTTGACTTGTCGAGTGTGGGCCGCAACTTAGCTGGTCCTTCAAATCCGCATCGCCGTGTAGCTACACAAGATTTAGCTAAACAAGGCATAGTGGCAGATTACGAAAAAACAGAAGATAAAATGCCAGATGGTGCTGTTATCATCGCGGCTATCACCAGTTGTACTAATACCAGTAACCCAAGAAATGTTGTTGCAGCGGGCCTGCTGGCGAGAAATGCAAATAAGCTAGGCCTGAAGCGTAAACCTTGGGTAAAAACTTCGTTTGCTCCAGGTTCGAAGGCTGTGCGCTCTTATATGACAGAGGCAGATCTATTACCTGAATTAGAAGCGCTTGGTTTTGGTATCGTTGCGTTTGCATGTACGACCTGTAATGGCATGAGCGGTGCACTTGACCCGAAGATCCAACAAGAAGTGATTGATAGAGATTTATATGCCACAGCCGTTTTATCTGGCAACCGTAACTTTGATGGTCGTATCCACCCATATGCTAAACAGGCGTTCCTAGCTTCGCCTCCTTTGGTTGTCGCGTATGCGATAGCTGGTAGTGTGCGTTTTGATATTGAGCAAGATGTATTGGGTCATGACCAAGCAGGTAATCCGGTTACACTGAAAGACATTTGGCCTAGCGATGAAGAAATTGATGCGGTAATTGCTAAGAGCGTTAAACCTCAGCAATTTAGAGAAGTATATGACCCGATGTTTAATTTGAGTGTTGATTACGGAGAGGATAATGATCCACTGTATGACTGGCGTGAAATGAGCACCTATATTCGTCGTCCACCCTATTGGGAAGGTGCGCTTGCCGGTGAGCGAACAATGAAAGGGATGAGACCTTTGGCTATCTTAGGCGATAACATTACAACAGATCACCTTTCTCCTTCTAATGCGATAATGGCAAGTAGTGCGGCAGGCGAATACCTTGCCAAAATGGGGCTGCCTGAGGAAGACTTTAACTCTTACGCAACCCACCGGGGTGATCACTTAACCGCTCAGCGCGCCACTTTTGCAAACCCGAAATTGCTTAACGAAATGGTTAAGGAAAACGGGGAAGTGAAACAAGGTTCTTTAGCTCGTGTCGAGCCTGAAGGGCAGGTTACGCGAATGTGGGAAGCGATTGAAACTTATATGGACAGAAAGCAGCCGCTGATCATTGTTGCAGGTGCAGATTATGGTCAAGGTTCTTCGCGCGATTGGGCTGCCAAAGGGGTTCGTCTTGCGGGTGTTGAAGTGATTGTCGCTGAAGGGTTCGAGCGTATCCATAGAACTAACTTGATTGGTATGGGTGTACTACCGCTTGAATTTAAATCGGGCACGACAAGACTGACGCTTGGTTTAGATGGCACTGAAACTTATGACGTGATTGGTGAGCGCACACCAGGTACGACACTAACTCTGGTGATAAACCGCCAAAATGGTGAGCGGGTTGAAGTCGAAGTGACATGCCGATTAGATACCGCTGAAGAAGTATCAATTTACGAAGCCGGTGGCGTGTTACAGCGTTTTGCAAAGGACTTTTTAGAGGCTAACGCTTAATTAAAATCATCAAATTAAACCCAAGCTTAGCTTGGGTTTATTGTTAGGAAGGACTATGAGTTTCAAACCACAAATCAAAATACCCGCAACTTATATGCGCGGTGGTACGTCAAAAGGCGTCTTTTTTAATTTAGAAGATTTACCAAAAGGGGCACAGGTTGCTGGTAAGTTGCGGGATGATATTTTACTGCGGGTTATTGGTAGTCCAGATCCTTATGGTAAGCAAACCGATGGGATGGGCGGTGCTACGTCTAGCACGAGTAAAACAGTGATTTTATCAAAAAGCACACAAGCTGATCACGATGTTGATTACCTTTTTGGCCAAGTCGCAATTGATAAACCGTTTATTGATTGGAGTGGTAATTGCGGCAATTTAACTGCTGCTGTTGGTGCTTTTGCTATCAGTAATGGATTAGTTGATCGAGCGCGAGTACCGGAAAATGGTGTGGCAATTGTACGTATTTGGCAGGCCAATATTGGTAAAACTATTGTCGCTCATATCCCTGTGACAAATGGCGAAGTGCAAGAGACGGGGGATTTCGAGCTTGATGGTGTGACTTTCCCCGCAGCTGAAGTTGTGGTCGAATTTCTGGACCCGGCAGATGCCGATGCAGATATGTTCCCAAGTGGTAACTTGATAGATGTGCTTGAGGTGCCGGATGAGGGGGCTTTTGATGTGACCATGATAAATGCAGGTATTCCAACGCTCTTTTTCAAGGCAAATGATTTAGGCTTTGAAGGTGTTGAGTTGCAAGAAGCGATAAATGGTGACGATAAAATATTGCAGAGGCTCGAAAAAATCCGCGCTTATGGTGCGTTAAAAATGGGTTTAATCAAGGACCTTGAAGAAGCTAAGGTTCGACAGCATACTCCAAAAATTGCTTTTGTGAGTGGTGCTCAAGGGTACACTGCATCTAGTGGTAAGGTAGTTGATGCACAAGAGATAGACCTCAATGTGCGTGCCTTATCTATGGGGAAACTGCACCATGCTATGATGGGGACTGCGGCGGTTGCAATTGCGACTGCGGCCGCAATTCCTGGGACTATTGTTAATGAAGCTGCTGGTGGAGGTGAACGAAACCAAGTTACATTTGGACACCCTTCGGGCACGCTCAAGGTTGGCGCAGAAGCTGAGCAAAGCGGTCAGAGGTGGTTGGCGAAGAAAGCCATTATGAGCCGCAGTGCGAGAGTATTAATGGAGGGGGTTGTTCGTATCCCAGATCCAGAGTAATGCTCAAGGGTTTAAGGCGACAAGTCTTAGACCCTGACTTTCCCCTCACCCTATCAAATTAAAAATTAATCAAATTTAAAAACGTTTGGAGATCTTATGCTTGAAGCAGTTATTTCTCTCGCAGTCACCGCTTTTTTACTTTTAGGTTCACCAGGTCCTGCCCCCTTAGCGCTTGCAGCAGTTGGCGCAAGTTCAGGAGTAAAAGCGGGAGCACCTTTTCTCTTAGGTATTTTGACTGGTCTCTCCGTCGCTATTGCGGCCGCTGCAACAGGGCTTGGGGCACTATTGCTCAGTTTCCCTCAGCTGACACAAGGCTTGCAGATAGCAGCGTTACTTTACCTATTTTATGTTGCGTATAAAATTGCGACCAACCGCAGTGGTCTATCTAGTGCAGGAGACAAACCAGTCGGGTTTTTAGACGGGTTTATTCTAAATTTATTTAACCCCAAAGCATACGCAGCTTGTATTGCGATATTCGCCAATACATCAATTCCTGCGGCGTCTCAGGTTCAAGCAAGTGCAATAGCCGCTTTAGTATTGTTTCTGGTCGCTGCGATTGCTGATTCTTTGTGGCTTTATTTTGGTGGGATCTTACATCGTGTAGTTAAAACACCGCAACAACTTAAGTATTTAAGACTATTTTTTGCGAGTTTATTAGTTTTACTTTTAGTGTATGTCATTCTATCCTCAAATTTAACTTAACTTTATAAAAAACGGCAAGTTATGGGTATATCTAAAGAGCAGTTTATCGGCTTCGTTAAGACCCTTCTCAGAGCAAAAAAAAGCACAGTTGCCAAGGCTGAAATCAAAGCCATGGTGGATTACTTAGGAAAGGTGACAGGAGTATTCAGTAGTACAGATATGAACGCTTCTGAAAAAGCACAAACTGCATCAGGAGTTGCTATTTCACCAGTTCAAGCCGCCAAATGCTTTGAAGAAACGGTACGTACCCAGATATTTTGTCAGGGAGTTGCTCAAGCAATACAAGATAAAATTACCAAGAATATATCCCCGGTTCGGGTTTTGTACGCAGGTACAGGGCCGTATGCAACACTTTTGCTGCCTTTGTTGGCAGCAAGCGATAACTTACCTTTGGAAATAACTTTAATTGATATTCACAAGGAGAATATCAATGCTGTAAACAAGCTAATTAACCATTTTGATTTAGAACACTACAATATCAGTGTAAATCAGGGAGATGCGACGTTATGGCAAAAACCACCGTCTCAGAGCGACTTTGATATTGTGATATCGGAAACGATGACGGCATTACTTAAGCGAGAACCGCAGGTCTATATATTCAAACACCTAGTACGGTATTTGAAACCTTGTGGGGTAATGATCCCGGAAGACGTGAGTCTTAAAGCTTGGTTGACTAAGGTCGAAGGTGAGCGGCAAGGCACTCAATTGCTAGGTGAGTTTTTTCGACTTGATAAGCAAACCTCGCTTGCTTTGAGCCAAGGGGATCACGGGAGCTTTAAGTCAAACCTGACGATCCCACACGGAGATTGGTCAGGCTACACAGTTAAACTGACGACGGATATTATAGTCTATCGTAATTTGACTCTCACTGAAGGGGATTGCAGTTTGAATATCGCCTTTAACTTTAGTCCCTACGATGTTGTCCTTGAGCAAAACCACCCCATTTGTTTTGAATATGTTGCTCCGCAATCCCCTGACTTTTCGATATTATTTCCAAAGGCACAATGGCAAGCTAGCAGTTACACTTTACCTGACAGCAGTGAACTGGGTAAGTTGGGGTTAGTGCATTTAAAACGGACGTTTCAAAGAGCGTATATGGTAAAACGAGGAGAGCGTTTTACTATTGCCCCCCATGAGTGGCATGCTGAATTAGGCTTGTATGAAATGCTGGGACTGAGCTGTGCTCAAGTGTCGTCAAAAATGTATGAACTAGAAAATTATGACGAATTCGAAACTTGGATAGGGGCGCAGGTGGGCAAGCTGTCAGAAACGCAAACTCAAACAATCAACACTGCATTTCTTGCGAAACTGGAAGCGTTAGAACAGAACTAAAACTGAGCTTGCATAGACATTTCAAGAGACTGTTCATCATCACTTTGTTCTTGATAGCGTGCTTTGACAAAAAAGCTATGATTGACAAAGTATTTGCCTTCAACGAGCAAATGAGACTCGTTGCTGCCCAAACCTAAGGCAAAGTGCTGGTTAAAATAGTAGTTTGCGATAAAGTTGTTGTGATTTTTGCTATTAGAGTTTTCATGTGTCAAATCCAGCGTGAAATACTTTTGATCCCCTAAATGTCGGAAGTAACGCACTTCAACTTGCCAGTTTTCAAATTCGTCATCACTGACGAGTGTGGTGCCTACGTATGAATTGGTGTCGATATCAATATTTAATTGACTTTGCAGCCAAGTTATATCGTCACCACTAGCTTGACGTTGATGGCGAACACTGAGTTTTAAACTATCGTAGAACAAATAACCTAGGCCTAGGGTGTTATTGTCGCTGGTATCACCTAAATCTTCAATGCTCGCAGTGGCAAACCAGTTGGCAATAAATAGCTCACCCTCCACGCCTGAAAATACATTGCGTTCATCATTATTGTATGTGAGCCGAATATTAGAGTCTGTATCTAGATAGCCGAAATCGTCCCAAACCCAAAAATAAGCTTGTGGCGCGAAATAATAGTGTGTACTCACCTGTAAAGTATGCGTGTCAGCATCTTCCAATTTTGTGTATGTTGCTTGATTAAACCATGTTTTCTCCGGCTGCGCATAACTATACGAGGTCACGATACTTAAGAAAATAATTGTTAGTAATTTCAAAGAGTTTACCATTTCTTATACTTTGTTTAATGTACAGTTTGATGAGAGCGTTTAACTTTAATGATAGTCCATTTAATAAAATGTGCGTGATAGTCCATTTAATAAAATGTGCGTGATAGTCCATTATGAACTATTGTAAAAAGGACATTGTTTACTTAATTTTTACTTTTCAAGTTGGGACGGGCAATGAGCGAATTCCACGGTATTTCAGTGGGCACGGAACGCCGGGACTTTGGACTATTACTCAGTTTTAAGGCGGTTGGTCGATTGACTCACAAAGACTATGTCGTCGTTTTACCTATTGTTGATCAAGTCGTATCGCAATATAGAAGTGGCGAAATTTACGTGCTGATAGATATAACTGAATTGACCGGGTGGGAAATGGGAGAGGCTGTGACTGACATTCGTCTTGCCTTTCAATACAGTGACCAGTTTAAGAAAACAGCTGTGATCGGCTGCACTAAATGGCAGCGCGTCACGTCTATTCTGGGTGGCTGGATTTTAGGAGGAAAAACCCGTTATTTTTCTGAAGTACACGCCGCGCAAAAGTGGTTGAATCACCGCTGAAAGGTATTTTGATTTTCGAGAGCGCCGCTCTTGATTTAGAATACTTTTTCCGACCAAAATAGCAAAAACATTACAGGTATAGAGGAAGTTTGCGATGGCAAGTGTATTGATCACCGGTGCAAATCGAGGGATCGGTTTGGCGTTGGTGAATGTTTATCTAACGTGTGGCTGGCATGTATTAGCGACGGTAAGAAACCCAGCTTCAGCTATAGAGTTACAGCAATTACGTTCCCAACAAAAAGACGAGCGGTTAGATATTTTCCCTTTAGATGTCACCGATTACGAACAGCTTCGTCATCTAGCCCTATCTTTAGCCGATCGCCCTATTGACGTAGTAATCAATAATGCAGGTTTGTACGGGCCTAAAGGCTATGGTTTTGGCAACTGTGATGTGGATGCGTGGCGCAGTGTCATGGAGGTCAACGCGATTGCCCCAGCAAAGCTTGCTGAAGCGTTTTACCCGAATTTACGCTTGGGTGAGCGTAAAATTTTTGCGGCACTTTCTTCACGGGTTGGCAGTCATACGGAAAATACCAAAGGTGGCGGTTATATTTATCGTAGCTCAAAGGCTGCTTTAAACTCTGTCGTTAAAAGTTTGTCAAATGATTTATTACCAGAGGGGATCAAAACTGTTGCACTACACCCCGGCTGGGTTAAAACAGAAATGGGTGGGCCAAATGCACTTATATCAGCACAAGAGTCAGCTCTGGGACTTAAACGTGTCATAGATAACTTATCCGATTCCGACAGTGGAGGCTTCTTAAGTTTCGATGGTAGCCATATCCCTTGGTAAACTTGTGAAGGGTAATATGGCGTACCTAATAAAAACCCAAATAAGGCCGTCAATTTTTAGAAATTTCTTTACCAAAGTGAAAATTTAATTAGAAATTATTTTCGCCTTTAGTTATGTGTGTTTAGACGTTTTTTATAAAAATATTTATTTGTAACTCATTAATATTTAAAAGAAATATTAGCTTTTGTTTTACACGAAGTTGATGTTTGTGTAGCATTGCATTTAAGAAAAGCTTATCTATGATGGGACACACTTTGAGCACATGTAATCAAGAAGGGAAGCTGCGATCAAATCAAGCTCAGCTAAAAGTGCAATATGGACTGAGTACTTTAAGAAATGAAACAGAGCTTTCTCAAGCGCAGTTGGGTAAAACGATGGCGGTCTTTGAAAACCAAGTCACTAACTGCAATTGGGACAGTGGAAAAACAGCAATCCCATTTATAAAACTTTTAGACATATTAATGATTTGCGGGTCATCAATAGACAATTATTGTCGATTTTTGCGTGGCTTTGATCAGGTTGAAAAAAAGTAACCTAATCAGCTTAGTTTTGTTTGATGATTTGGGTTTAATACTACTGGTAAGCATTGATACCAAAATAGCAAAGATAAAGCCCACAAGATGATGCGGGCTTTTTAATTAAACGTCGTAATTACTGACACTTAATTGTTGCATATAGCTGATAACACTGGTTTTTACTACCAGTGCTTTTGTAAGTCCATGACTTTCCATACCAATCGTAATTTGCGTATGATGACTCATCTTCACCACAAGTGATTGTGCTACCACTTACTTCTTGATTGTGGCCGCGCTCTTCACAAAACTGGTTACCGTTTGTTGGACCAACAAAGAACTGTTGTAGGCGACCATTTACCCATACGCGAGGACTGTAGTAAGTCACAACGCCTGAAGCGAATACGCCTTGGCTTGCTGCAATTGTTACTTCTGCTTTCTCAAATGCTACGTTACTATTTTCAGCGCTTTCAAGTTCAACTGTATTAGCTGCAGCTACACCCGAAAGACCAGCAAAAACACTCGCGCTCACTAACTTTTTCATTTTATTTTCCTTATTTGATTTTAATTGCCTGTTCCATTAAACGGTTCAAATATTGAATTAAGATGTGATTTTTGTGTATTTTTTATTCAGTTTTAATTTTCTACACAGAGCGCATGTGATGCTAAGAGAGCCTGCTATTAAAACAGGCGGTCTTTAAATTGAGCGTAGTTATAATAACCTAGCTGTCCTATGCGACTGAGCCGGGCAAATGGCACGCTGGGAGCGGCTTTTCGGTAGATTGGTAATGTCGGCGTTGATTTAGTAACTGTCATTTGAGATAGGCGAAATGCCGCTTGTGCACTGAAAGCGACGCCAGCGCCGCAATAGCCAATTGCATAACCAACATTGTCATTGAAATGTATATGCGGGTGGTCATCCAGTGTTGCTGCGATATATCCATGCCAATAGTATTGAGCACGCAGTGCACTTAACGATGGGAACCCTGCGTGCATGGCACTAGTGAGGTGTTCTTGATACTTTTTTTTGTTTTGATCTTTACCGTATACAGCGCCTCTACCGCCAAACAATAATCTATTATCTGGTAATAAACGGTAATAGTATTTGAGTGTACGAGTATCCATCATCACTTGATGAGTTTTGAGCCCCGTGGCGGCTAGTTCATCCGCAGTAAGTGGTCGTGTCACTAAAATACTACTTAATATGGGGATGTACTTTTTGTTGATGGTAGAGTGAAAATTTTGACTATTATATGCATTGCCTGTTATTAGCAGTTTATTGGCTCTAAGCTGTTGACCGTGAACAGATACAACATGTGTTTCGCGATCTTTGAACACCCGTTCAGCTAGACTATTTTCAAAGATGTCAGCGCCGGCAGATATGGCAATTTCTTTATAGGCTTGCAGTAGTTTTAATGGATTTAAACCAAACCCATGCTGATTTCGAACTGCGCCATAAACGTTGGGCATGTCGATGTATTTTGATTTTAACTCATGCTGACTGATAAAAGAGAGCTTTGTATCTGAAAAGGTCCGTTTTGCGAATTCAAGTCCAGCTTGTAATGAAGCCATCGCTTTTTCAGAATGCGCAATTTTCAAATAGCCGTGTTCTTGTTTGTCACAATCAATTTTGTGCTCATGTATTAATTCATCTAACCTTAAAACGCCACTTTGGTATTCTTGATATACTTGTCGTGCTATGTCCTCTCCCCAATTTTTACACATGTCTAGTGCACCTAGGCGTCCAGTAGTTGGCAGCGCAAATCCTGCATTCCTAGCACTGGCGCCAAAACCAACTTGGTTGGCTTCAAGTACACATACTTTCTGATCATATAGCTTTGAAAGAAAGTAAGCACTTAATAACCCAGTGAATCCGCCGCCAACTATGATGACGTCATAGCAGTCTGATTGCCTCGGTTGGCGAATTGTATTGTCCAATACACCTAGGCTTGCCCAATAGGTGTCGGGGCAAGGTTGCCCTTGGCAATGATTGTTGTATAGCGGGTCGTATGTATTCATGTGAACTCGATCACCATCTCTGCTGCCTGACAGTGGCACTCGTTACCGCAGATAGGACATTCGTAGCCATCGTTGATACAGTTTTCTAGCCAGCGATCATCGTGAAGTTTGATGAGCTTCCCTCCCGATTTAGTAAAATATTTTACAGCACCATTGCCTGGACTTTGTTGCCATAAATGAGCCACGCCGGCTTTTGCCCCCTGTTTTTTCAATACTTCAATTGATGCCGCTAATAATTTAGGGCCTATCCCTTGGCCTTGTGCTCTTGGATCTATCGCGATGCACTTGAAGTAAGCCATTTGTTCGATATCGACAGGCCAATCTGCGGGTGTGCACCATTTATCGATAGGCCATTGATCAGCACAATAAGTTAGTCGAAAGCCAATTACTTGATTTGACTCATTGATTGCAACAAAGGAGGCGTTGAGCGATTTCTTGAGCCCCATTTGATAAATTTGCTCTAGCCGTTCGCTATCAAGGTAGTTATCGCCATGTACCAAATTTCCCAATGAAATAACTTGAGAAAAATAATCATGACTAAGTTGTGTAAGTTTGATCATCTTACTTGTTCTTTTTTCTAATAATATTTCCCTATTTTGCAGAACATCGTGTGATAATCAAGTTTGCAATTGTTCAAAAAATAGGTAATTCACATTGACAGCGATGTCAATGTGTAATATTTGTTAATTTGATGAGTATTGATATTCATCAAGATAAAAGCAGCTGGTTACTGCTTTTTAGATACAACATATAAAGAGAAATTGAATTCTAATTCTATTTAATTCAACAACATGTAAAGGTAAATTATGAATAACTGCAAAATAAAGGTCAGCAAACTCGCTGCACTGTGTGTGACTGTATTGTGTGCTAGTCCATTCTCTCACGGAATGAACGTACAGCCGGATCCCAATAACCCCGGAGGTTACCTCGTTTCACGAGCTGATTTAAATGCGGCTGAACAGACTCTTACAGCAGATCCTATGTACGCAATTTGGTCAAAAGCGCTTGAAACTCGCAATAATGTGGTTGTTGAAGCAATTGTGCCTGGGGCTGCGGCAAATCCGAGCAACGTAAAGCGTGTAGAGCGTGTTTTTGGCCAGACTGAGTGGGACTATTTAACTCAGATGGCTGCACCAGAATACACCTATACTCGCTTCTTACGAGCAATTGGTAAGTTTCCTGCGTTTTGTGGTGAATACACGGATGGGCGTGATGCAGATGCCATCTGTAAAAAGTCTATCGTGACAGCGTTTGCGCATTTTGCGCAAGAAACTGGCGGTCATATTTCTAAGGACAATACGTCAGACAACCCTAATGGACTAGAAGAGTGGCAGCAAGCACTTGTTCATGTTCGAGAAATGGGTTGGTCAGAAGGCCAAGGTGGTTATCGAACGGGCTGTGGCCAAAATGATTGGCAAAATCGCCGTTGGCCTTGTGGTGAAGGGCAAGGGTATTTTGGTAGAGGTGCTAAGCAGCTTTCCTACCATTTTAACTATGGCATGTTCTCTGAAGTCATGTTTGATGGTGATGCAACCGTGCTGCTAAACGATCCCGGCCGAGTGGCTGATTCATGGCTTAACCTCGCATCCGCCATTTGGTTTTTCTTAACGCCACAAGCGCCTAAGCCTGCTATGTTGCATGTTATTGATAGAACTTGGGTGCCTTCTCAAGTTGAGTTAAATGCAGGTATTGGTTACGGCTTTGGTACGACTATCAACGTGATCAATGGTGGCATCGAGTGTGGTGAGCACAACCGCTACAAAGGTCAACCGGTAAATCGCATTCGTTACTGGGAAGGACTTTCGCACTACTATAATATTCCAATTGAAGCGGACGAAGAGAACACATGTTGGCAGCAAACTCCATTTGGTAGCTTGAATTTAGATGGCGCTAGTGGCGTTCTGTATACAAACTGGGAAGCTAACTGGGCACATTATTCTGACAGACCTGGCGGCCACTCATTTGAATGTAAGCTGGTTGGTTATCAAACTGCATATTCCGCTTTAGTACCGGGAGATTATGAAAAGTGCGTAACCAATTTCTATCAATCTCATACTGGTTGGCCAAGTGTTACAGCTGTTGATACCCTACCTCCGATTGACGTGAAACCGCCTGTAGGGGGTGTTAAAGCATGGGACAGCAATAAAGTTTATCTCAAAGGCGACAAAGCCAGCTACCAAGATAAAATCTATGAAGCAAAATGGTGGACAAAAGGCAATACGCCAAGCCCTACAAACACCAATGGTCCTTGGAAGTTGATTAATTAGTCTTAAAGGGGGCAGGGAAAGCAAATTGCTTTCCCCGCTCCCTCTGTGTGTAATTTAGTGACGGCGTGAAATACTGTAGCTAGCAAAAGTATCGAATAGCTTTGATTCGGCGCGTTTTTCAAAACTTTCCAAACTACTCAAGTAAGCGCTTCTTAAATCATTGAATTCCTGTTCACTATTTAATGCAGTTAACGTCAGTTTAATCGATAGATTTTCAGGTTCGACCGCTTGGTATATGTCGCCATACGTGAACAATGGAATGGTTTCTTGACCATCTGTGATAATCTGCCAACTCACTTCTCCCTGCAAGTCGTTTTCCCAAGAGTAAGTTAAGGTTGCCATATTAACGCGTGGATCAATAGCGCTAAAATCCAGTACTGCAGTATGGTTGTTATTTGGGCCTCCAAAAGAGTCTGAAAGCCCCTTATACGCAGAAGTGAGTGAACTATCTTCATTGATAGGCTGTACGTTTTCAACTTTTCCAGTGTTGTCTACTGACGTTAAAACATATGAGTGTGTACTTACGTCCTCGCTAAAATCAAGGCTTGATCCTGTCTGACTGATAGACAAATAGCTGGTGGTGTTGAGCCCGTTGTAAATGACCAGTTGATTTTGCTCTTGGTATGATGGATGGTTGTAAGCCGCGTTATTGACCACGGTTGCATGGACTTCATCATTGCCAATATACGATGATAAGCTAATGACGCCTCTTGCTTGTATATCTAAGCCAGATAAGTCTAGTGGTGTGCCTTGTTCTGTGAATTGAGCAGCTGTTAACTCAACAGTCGCCTGCTCAGATGTGTCTATTAACGTACCTATGTGTGCTGACTTGGACTGTGTAAATATCAGTTTTTTCTTTTCAATAACGCAAGAGGAATGCGTATTCTCTGCATCCTTTAAAAGCATAGGGGTTGCACCGATATTAAATATCGTTGAGTCTGGAGCTTCGGCCTTAAGAGATGCCAATTGGTATTTAATACTGTTGCAAGCACAGTTGCTTTTATTCTCGAAGCTAAGTGAATCTACAGTAAATCCAGCTTGCACGTTTAACAGCGTTTGAATTTGCAAATACTTTTTTCCGTTATTATCAGTAGAGTGGTATAAAAGCGAAATATGCTGCGTATTTTCAGGCAATGTCGAGTTGAGCTTGCCATCGATAAGGGTTTTATCTGAAGAAATAAAATTACCATCTACTGTGTGATAAACGACATCCGCAATGATAGGCTCGTTACTACACGCATTTGTTTTAATTGCTTTAAGTGACACACTAGGCAATATAATTTGGGATGGTGTAGGCTGTTTCATAACGTCTGGCTGGTCGTTCTTTGTGTTGGCATCGCTTCCACTGCCTCCGCCACATCCAGAGAGGGTTAATATACCGAAAACAGCGAGAAATGCACCACTAAACTTAAGCTTCATAATATAGTTCCTTTAATAGACAAACAGTATCCCAAAAGAAGACTATATATTTTATTGAGTGTTTTTTAAACTTAATGATTTAAGTTATGAATAAAAGCATGAAGTAAAAATTCTATTTTTAACTTAATGTGGTAAAGCCTATACATAAAATGAATAGGCTTTATATAGTTTAGTTTAATATCATTTCAATTCGAGCTGGGCCTTGCTTATTTTCATACTTGAATACAAAGTCCTTCCTACCGTTTCGATCTACATCAATTAGCGCAATGTCATGTGGGTTATCTGGTAATGTTCGACTGATTTTTTTATATTCATTTCTTAGTAATTTTCCAGTTGAACCATAGTAAATATAAAGTGACTTATTACTCGATTTAAAAACAATATCATGTTTATTGTCTCCGTTGAGGTCTCCGGTATAAAACGGCAGGCCTCTCATTGAGCGAGTCATATCAATTTCTAATTCAACTTCCTTTTCAGTGCTAGGGCTTTTATCGAATAAAGTATGTGGCTTTTGCCTGAAAAAGCGCATTTCAACATCGACATCTGCTTTGCCGCCGCCAAGCGCGATTGCAGCAATAGTCGTTAGTCCGATGTCGACATCCATGGTTTGCAAGTCCAGTAGTCCATCTCCATCGAAGTCGTACTCCACTCGCATGCCACCAACGCCTAAAGTGTGTGGTAGTTTAATTGCCCCGGAATTAAAGCCTTTTGGTTGTCCTAGATATAAATCGTATTCAACTTTGGCTTCAAGTGCAGAAATCCCTTCTGTGATTGGTCTCGTTCTGGTTATTAAGTCAAGATGACCATCTTGATTGATATCGACTAGCTCCTGAGTCGTGCGTACTTTTTTTCCTTTCAGTTTACCAAAGTCTGTTGGGAGGTGAACAAGGTCGACCGCGTTAGCAAAGCCATTCTTTGCGCCATATAAAACGGCAACTTGTTTGCGCGTACGAAAGACCAGATCGTTTATACCGTCAGCGTTAAAGTCGTGCACAATTGGTAACGATGTGAAGTTTGTACTGATTTCTAGTTCTTCACTTTCACTATATGTATGACTGCGAAGGGGGAGGTTGTAGTCAAAAAAGTGTTGTTTAAACTGGCCATTTTCCTGCTGGATATAGAGTTCACTTCGCGTAAAACCGGGTAAATATATGTCGCTGAGCCCATCTTTATTTACATCTAAAACGAATTCAATCTTTTCAAAGTCATCAGTCTCTAATCGCGTAAGTAGACTGTTGGAGCTGACTAAGCGTTTGGTCTTTGTTTGGGTGGTAACATAGACGCCTTTACTATCTAAAATGAAGGCTTGTACTTCTTTTGAGTTCGCGGTGGTTCCATAATGAAAACCTTTGGACTCTGGGGTAATGTGCAGTAATTGAGACTTATTTTGGCTAAGGTCTATTCGCTCGAGCGCTTTTAGCTCCTCATTTACCGCGAATACAACTGGAGATTCAGTGAGTATAAGTGGGTTTTTGGTATCTAGTTTAAGTGCAAACTCAGTGGCGTAGCCTTGGCTGGCGGCCAGCAAACTCAGCGCAAAGATGGCTTTTTGCTTCATTTTTTATCTCCCAAATCCTGTTTCAGTTGTCACGGTTAAAAGACTTTTATGAGTACATTATCTATTCAGATATAGATCACTAACATGACATGCTTTTGTTTTTATAAAGTAAAGTATGTTGGTTACATTCAATACTATCTATGTTGAATGAGATGCTATTTGAGGGCTATATTTTCTGCAATGCAAAGGATGTAATTAATTGTGATCAGTTAAAGTCTAAAGTCGCTCTTAATGCAGTGGTGTAAGACAGGTAAACAAGCTACAATTCGCGCTTTGTATTACAAGATGAGAATCACCGTGACTGCATCCCGTCAACTGTTAGAGTGCTTGAATAGTGCATTTCTACAAGCTTCAACTTTGGAGCAATATGCCGACAAAGTGGTACAACAGCACTTAATGATGAATGCTGCTTGGACTATTGAACAACGCGCATATTTTGTTACAACTCTCTACAATATGATCCGCTTCAGTCGCAAATTGTGCTGGGCCATCGGGCGCAGCGATTTAATGGACTCCTTCTCTCAGTTAACTGCTGCTGATGTATGGAATATATGGGGGGCGTATACATTATTGAATGAGCAATCGCTACCGGATTTTCCTGAAGTATCTTCTCTAAACTTAGCTGAGGTCCAATCGGCATTGTCATCTGCACCGCAAGATGTAATGTTAAGTATGCCTACTTGGTTACATGAGCGAGCAAACGAAGAGCTGGGTGATATCTGGCCAACGGTAGCGACCGCATTAAATCAGAGCGCGGAGCATTTTATCCGAGTCAATTCTCTTAAAAGTGATGCCTTGTCACTGACAAAGAGTTTAGCCAAAGAGCAGATCAAAGCAGTGCCAGTAGACGGTTTGCAAAATGCGCTCAAAGTCGAACAAATGGGTTACCTTTTCCGTACTGATGCCTTTCAACAAGGGCACTTTGAAATGCAAGATGCTGGATCTCAACAATTGGCTACGTTGCTTGATGTACAACCTGGTATGAAAGTGGTTGATGCATGTGCGGGAGCAGGGGGCAAGAGTTTACATATTGCGGCACTATTAGAAAATAAAGGGCGTGTGTTGTCACTAGATATTCATCAACACAAGTTAGACACTTTAAAAAAGCGCGCAAAACGTGCAGGCTCCCATGTCATTGAAACACGTCTGATCCAAAACAGTAAAACGATAAAGCGACAAAAGGAAAAGTTCGATCGTGTATTATTGGACGTGCCATGCTCTGGTACTGGTATTTTTCGACGAAATCCAGATGCGAAATGGCATTTAACAGAAAAAAATATCGAAAACCTAGTCGCTTTGCAGCAAGATATTTTACAACGTTATAGTCAAATGTGTCGCGTGGGTGGCAAGCTTGTTTATGCAACGTGTTCCATTTTACCATCTGAAAATGCGAATCAGGTTGAAAGGTTTTTAGCCAATAACCCAAATTGGCGTCTAGAAAAAGAACTGAGCTTAATGCCCGGGGTTAGCTCTGCGTTTGACGGTTTTTACGGCGCATTGCTGGTTAAAAATGATAATTCATAGTGCATTGGGTTGAAGTTTTGATAGTTTGACCCAACAGACATAAATACAAGTTATTAAGCATGTGCTATGTGAGTACTGCCAACATTTTATTCGTTAAAGGTTTGAGAATGAATCCAATCATTTCATTGCTAAAAGAGCACAATATTTCTGATGAACAAATTAAAGAGGTATTTCAGGCATTAACTGAAAACCCTTTGATGGCTATGGCGACTGTGCAGCAGCTTGCTATTCCACCTGAAAAGTTACAGCAGCTCATGGGGTTGGTTATGCAAAACCCGGGTTTGATTAAAGAAGCGGTTGCTGAGCTAGGGCTTGATTATTCGAAAGTCGAAGCTGCAAAAGCGCAGTTGAACAAGTAGCCCTATTTGGGTCCATCTTGTTGTCGCAATAAAAACCGCTTAAAAAGGCTTTTATTGCGATACATTAAAATGAATATTGTGCTTTGAGGGAGGCATAGCGCCCACGCCCACCGCCGTATGCACTGTGAAAGTTACCATTTCCGCCAATAATAAAGGGCCCTTTGTTATCGAAGAGGTTATGAACGCCTCCGGTAAAGGTTAACACTCTCGTTGAGCTGAGCTGATGTCGATATGAGGCATTGAGCGCGTGAGTGGTGAATGAAGGGAGATCATTACCCCAGAGCAATTCAGGGGCTTCAACACAAGAATCTATACTTCTCATACAATTTTCGGTGTTAATGGCCATACTATTGAGCCAATTTTGATACACTCGTTTGCTACGTTTTATCGGCCCTTTGTAATATGTGCTCCAACGAACTCGCCAATCTTTTTTTTGCCAAACAACAGAAGCAGTAGCCGTATCTTCAAATATATTGTGATCTAAATAACCTTCGTGAGCTTCATACTTGTTCTCTTGCATGCTTGAAGACACTAGAGCGTGTTCTATAACATGATTCCAAGTGAGATTGAAATTAAATTGCCCAAGATTGTTGAGTGGGAAAATATATTGGGCGGTTACATCATAGCCCTTAGTGATCAGCTCATTGGCATTGGTCAAGCGTTGTTTTAGTTCAATAATTTGCCCGTCTTGGTCTCTCTTTATATCTTGACACAGGTGGTTTTCGGTACTATTTGAATCATTGCTTTGATAGCACTGCATCATGATATCGTGATGTGACAACGTGGTGATCACATCTTCGATTTTTATCTGATATAAACTGGCGCTGAGGGTCAAATTTGGGGTGGCTTGTGGAGTTACAACAACGTCTATAGTAGATGTGTATGCGGTTTCAGGCTTTAAAAACGGATTACCTATGTTAGGTGAGTAGCTATTGTTATTGTCATGGAACACGCCGTCTCGCGCGATGGCCGATTGTATTCCTGCGTTTTTTCGGCAGTTTTCGTGTCCAGCCTTTATTGAAGTGGCTGTCACGCCATCACAAATATCATAAAACGCGTTGTAATCACCTCTAATGGGCGACATTAACTCGGTGATGGTAGGGGCACGCATTGCTTTTGCCCAGTTTAATTTGAATGAATAGCTTGATGTGGGTTGATAGTTCAAACCAAGATTATAGCTTTGAATTAACCCCATTTTTGCCCAACTGTAATCTGCAGCACGTGCTGAGAGTGATAGATTTAAATGTTTGGCAAACGGGAGATCATTGAGAAGTGGGACGGATAGTTCGGTAAATACTTCATAGCTAGAAACATCGCCTGAAAAGTTCGGTATATAATTGAATGTAACGCCGCCATTTGGGACATTTGTCGACACTGATTGTGTGTCTTTGCGATAATCAAAACCGAAAACCGCATTTACTGGACCACTTGGCAATACCGCAAGGGGGCCAGAGACATTTGCTGAAAGCGAAACTAGAGAGATCTCAGTGTCTAGGGTTGGATTAGCTCTAATGTAATCGGCCGCTGCGCCACTTATTGCCCCTTCTCCAAATAAATTGATGGGAACACACCCTGACTTTCTTGCTTCTGGGTCCTGACAACGTATTGAACCATCTTCGAGTTGTTCGACAGTTAAGGCCTGCCTAACATTGGCAACTCTTATCTCATTAAATCGAGTTTGCTTTTGCTTAAACATACCGTAGCCGATGGCTGCATCCCACTGCCAGTCATTGGTGAAAAAACCATTGAGACCAGCCCAAGCACGAGTGGTTTCCCTCGTGTTGTCATTGGTGACGAAACCGACCTCGTGAAATAAGCGATCCCACTTGATATCGACTTGGTTGGCTTGTGCACGGATCTGGGGAGGAACAAAAGGGTTATCAAAGGGGATTGCCCCAATACAATCAGAACCGAACTGCTGCTGGGATGGATTGAAGGTGATGACCGTATCACATTCATCTTCGTTTTCCGGTGATTTTATATTGTGGGCATCATTTTGGCTGTGGTGTATTTGCAAGTAAGCGCGATTGTCTAAATTAAAATCAAGCTCGCTTTTTATAGCTATATTGAGCTGCTTATTTGGGATTTTTAATTTATTAAATTGATTATAGTGTATACCGTGCGCTTCTTCTTGCCAGTCTTGGCGCAAAGTTTGACCGTCATACCAAAAGCCAGAGTTTGGCTGAAAGCTGCTGGTTTCATTGAACACGCCGCCGGGTAATGCGTCACTTAGTGAAGTCCATTCTGATTGTTCGATGTCACGCATACACCGATAAGCAGTTCGATGATGGTTATCATATGTGGCTGTAAGCATGGTATTGCACATTCTTTTATGATCATAACGCCAATCATCTTGCTGTTGTGCGCGAGACCTATCCCAATAATCTAAGCCAAATTGTTCCAAATATGAGGTGCTCAGCAATAGCATACCTTGTCCATCCGCGAAGTGCGTGCCGATATCTCCATTAAAGGCGACTTCACGATCGCCGCCAGATGTACTTTCTCCGAAGCGCACCGAAAATGACATGTCGTCTTTCGCCTGTTTGGTCAGGATATTGACAACACCGGATATTGCGCCTGAACCATAGGCAGCGGAAGCACCTCCGGTGATGATCTCAACTCGTTCAATTATGCCTTTGGGCAAAGTTGATAGGCTGACTAAATCTCCGGAATAGCTGTTAGAAACGACCCGGCGGCCGTCAATCAATGTAAGTGTACGGTTGAGCCCTAAACCGCGTAGGTCGATGGTAGAGAGCCCGGTGTTGTGAGTACTATTTTGAGAATTAGAGTGACTGATCCCTTCATTTATTTGCGGTACTTCACTGACTAAAACTTCTGATAGTGAGGAAAATGCAGAATGATCAATCGCGTTATCTGAAATAGTCACGAGTGTATGTGTACTGTGGTTTCGCCCCTGCGTTAGGTGAGAGCCGATGACAGCTATGCGCTCGATATCGGTATGGTTTGTATGACCCTGCCTTTTGATTGTCGAGGAGAGTTCAGGTACAGATATATCGCTTGCTTTACATATGCAACTTACGCCTATCGCCATAGAGAAAGCAGCTATGTTAGGTTTTTTACTAGATAACACTAAACTTCCTTAATCACACAAATTAGTCAGTAAAAAATCAAACATTGAGTCGATGTACATGGCAACACGCTCAACATCCATGACTCAAGAGATCGTATTGCAATCTATCAACTGTTTATTAATTTATAATTATATGTTTATTAAATGTGAATTAAAAGTGCGTTAAGATGAGAAAAATGAGCGTAATCATGTTTGGGGTGTTTTTATATAGAAGGTATTTTTCAGAAGTAATGCGATAAGAAAAAATGATATATAGAAACGATAAAAGGGCCATATAGGCCCTTTGGTGAAGTATCGTTCAAGTTAGTATGGTTACCCTAACCCCTTAAGGCAACCAACCAATTGTTTTGCAAAAGCGGCATATCTCGTTAAGTTTCTAAGCTAGCGAGAGGAAAAAACCTGCTATTGCTGCGCTCATTAGGTTAGCCATTGACCCTGCTAAAACCGCCCTGAGCCCTAAGCGTGCGATATCCTTTCGACGACTAGGGGCCATACCGCCTAGTCCACCTAGTAAAATTGCAATCGACGACAGGTTAGCAAATCCACATAACGCAAATGTGACAATTGCTTGAGTATGTTCAGATAACCCATCGCGATAATTCATAAAGTCTAAGTAAGCAACAAATTCGTTGACTACTAATTTCTGGCCAATAAAGCTACCAGCAGTTACAGCTTCTGCCCATGGTACACCAATCATCCAAGCAACCGGTGCAAAGACATAGCCTAAAATCTCTTGCAACGTCAGCTCTGGGTGATTAAACCAGCTGCCGATGCCGCCAAGTAAACCGTTCATCAGCGCGATTAAAGCTACAAAAGCTAATAGCATCGCACCGACATTCAGTGCTAAGTGCATACCACTTGAAGCACCAGCCGCAGCTGCGTCAATGACGTTAACAGGCTTGTCTTCGCCACTGTCTACTTCAGCTAGATTTTCTTTGGTTTTTTCTGTTTCAGGCACAATCATCTTGGCCATTAAAAAACCACCTGGTGCGGCCATAAAGCTTGCTGCAATTAGGTATTTTAAATCTACGCCAATCGCAACATAACCAGCCATAACTGAGCCTGCTACGGTTGCAAGACCACCTACCATGACGGCAAATAATTCTGACTGAGTCATTTTGGGAATGAATGGCTTCACAATCAGAGGTGCTTCAGTCTGACCCACGAAGATATTCGCGGTTGCAGACAGAGACTCTGGGCGTGATGTTTTAAGCAGTTTTTGTAATCCACCACCTAAAATTTTAATTATCCATTCCATAATCCCTACGTGGTATAAAACACCAACCAGCGCAGAGAAAAATACAATTACAGGTAGCACCTGAATTGCAAATACAAATCCAATTGTTTCTTGAGCGGCCAGAGGGCCGAATAAGAAGCTGATCCCGTCATTGGCATAACCAATAACCGATGACACAGCAGCGGACATTGCCGCCAGTGCGTTTTTACCTGCTTCTATAAATAGTACAAAGCCGCCGATAACGACTTGCATTAAAAATGCGATGCCTACAGTTCTTTTGTTTATTGCGCTGCGGTTCGTTGAAGCCGCGAAAGCAATACCTAGTAGCATCATCATGCCGACTAGGCTCATTATTGTTGTCATGCCAAAATGTTCCCGTTTTATTCTTGCAGCAAATATTTTATTTTACTTTTAATAATATCAATCGCAACGCGATTCATACCGCCACGGGTCACGACCAAGTCGGCATTGTGCTTCGATGGTTCGATAAATTGATAAAACATCGGCCTTACCGTTGCTTGATACTGCTCAACAACAGAAGAAATGCTTCTGCCTCGGTGCTCGATATCACGCTGCATACGACGTAATAAACAAATATCAAGCGGGGTATCAATAAATACCTTTATATCAAATTCTTCTATTAATGCTGGGTCGCTTAACAGTAAAATCCCTTCGACAATTAAAATTTTTGCCGGATTCACTGTACGCGTCTCACTACTGCGTGTGTGTTGAGCATAATCATAAGTCGGGACTTGTACTGATTTACCTAGACGTAACTGTCCAAGGTGCTCTTTCATCAACGCATGCTCAAACGCATCCGGATGGTCATAATTTGTTTGAGTTCTATGCTCAAATGGCAAATGCGATTGATCTTTATAGTAAGCATCTTCTTCTATAACAGCAATAGTGCCTGACTCAAGTTCATTCACTAGCTCGTTATATATAGTTTGACTAAAAAGAGACTTACCGGACGCAGAAGCGCCAGCTATGGCTATAATTGTTCGTGTCACTAAAGTTCACACCCAGCTATTGTTAACGTTGGAAGATCACAATAGCAAAAAAGACACGATTAATCTCTTTTGCCTCGCTTAAGGATCAAATTTAAATGTTTTGGTCTATTCAAAACAGGACTTATGTCCTCTGGTATAACCAGATTTTTTATTTATTTAAAATGGGTACTAAGAAGATTTATTATGGTTTTGTGACAGCGGACTAATGTCCTGTACGATATATTTAGGTAGCAATAAAGTAACGACCTCTGGGAGCACAAGTGCTTTATAAAAACAAAATACGGCCCAGACAAAAGATGAGAGGTGATATATGGCAAGAGCAATTATATTAATGGCAGATAGCCTTGGAATTGGAGCAGCACCAGATGCAGATAAATTTGGTGATGTAGGCGCCAATACGCTAGCTCATCTTTTGCAAGCATATAAAGAGGAAAAAGGAGAAGCGTTAGCAATCCCTAATTTGAGCAAACTAGGATTGGTTGATGCCTGTGAAGCCGCAGGTGGTGAGACTTGTCAAGTGTCTGAACGTCAGCAACCTACAGCTGCATGGGGTTATGCAAAAGAGCTTTCGAGTGGTAAAGATACACCGTCTGGTCATTGGGAGATGGCAGGCGTACCGGTTTTATTTGACTGGGGTTACTTTCCAAATACTCAGCCTTGTTTCCCGCAAGAATTCATAGAAGAACTGTGTAAAAGAGCAGACATCCCGGGCATTTTAGGGAATTGTTACGGCTCTGGCACAGTGATTTTAGAGCAACTGGGTGAGGAGCATGTCAAAACCGGCATGCCAATTTGTTACACCTCAGTTGACAGTGTATTTCAAATAGCCGCTCATGAGCAGTCATTTGGCCTAGAAAAGCTTTATCAAGTATGTGAAATCGCACGGGCACTGCTTGATGAAATGAACATAGGTAGAGTGATTGCGCGGCCGTTTATAGGCACTTCGAGTGCCGACTTTATTCGTACAGGTAATCGTCGCGATTACTCTGTGTTGCCACCGGCGCCAACTGTGTTAGACAAGTTAGCTGCCAATGGTGGTGAGGTGATCAGCATTGGTAAAATTGCAGATATTTATGCACACCAAGGTATCACTCAAAAACATAAAGCGCCTGGTTTAATGAATTTACTGAATAAAACCAGTGAAGTGATTGACTCAGCGCCAGACAACAGTTTGATCTTCACTAATTTAGTGGACTTTGATGAAAAGTTTGGTCATCGACGCAATGCCGTCGGTTATGCCGAGGCGTTAGCTGAATTCGACGCGTATTTGCCGACGATATTGGGCAAACTACAAGATGACGATGTGCTGATTATAACTGCGGACCATGGTTGCGACCCTACAGCACCTGGTACCGACCACACAAGAGAATATGTGCCTGTATTGGCATACCGTAATGGAATGAACAATACTCCATTAGGTGAAAGAAACAGCTTCGCAGACATAGGTCAAACGCTTGCCCAGTGGTTTAACCTTGAAGCATTAGAATATGGTGACGGCTTTGCCGACAAGTTGGTTACAGCTTAAGTTAAAGGAAACATGTTATGAGTACTCCGCATATTAATGCAAACCCAGGTGATTTTGCTGAAACGGTATTGATGCCTGGTGATCCACTACGTGCAAAGTATATTGCTGAGAACTTCTTAGAAGACGCTCGCCAAGTTACTGACGTTCGTAACATGTTTGGATTTACTGGTACATATAAAGGTAAACCAGTGAGCATTATGGGCTCAGGTATGGGCATTCCATCAATGTCTATTTATGCTCGAGAGTTAATTGTAAGCTTTGGTGTTAAAAACCTAATACGTATTGGTACGTGTGGCGGGATCAGCCAAGACACAAAAATCCGCGATGTGATTTTTGCACAAGGTGCAAGTACGGACTCAAACGTAAACAGAGCACGTGTACGTGGCTACGATATGGCTGCTATTGCTGACTTTGGCTTACTTGAAAATGGCGTTAATGCAGCAAGAAAGCTAGGTATTGATGCAAAAGTAGGTAACGTATTTACAACAGATACATTTTATCAAGCTGACGCAAGTTTCTATCAAGAGTTAGACAAGTTAGGTGTCCTAGCTGTAGATATGGAAACTGCGGGCATGTACGGTGTTGCAGCGGAATACGGTGCAAAAGCAATGGCATTATTTACGGTAAGTGACCACGTAATCACAGGCGAAGCAACGCCACCTGAAGAGCGTCAAAGCACGTTCAATGAAATGGTTAAAATTGCATTAGAATCAATTTAATTTAAAGCAGTGTTATTGCAACGCTGCTTGAACAGTTCCTTGGTAACGTAATCGCAGAGTTTTGGAGACACGCCTAAAACAAAGCGAATCACACCCAAAAAGCCGCACCTAGTGCGGCTTTTTTTTATTTTTAAATTAAAGAGTTGGTCGCTGTTTTGTTCCATTTATGGTACAAACCCACTTCCTTTTATATTTGGGAATAAAATAGAGAAATAATATGATTAAACACGCTGCTGCAATGGTACTTGGCAGTGCCGCTTTTTTTTCACAGGCAAATACATGTATTAAAAGTGGATGTACTGATATTGTGGAAACTTTGTTTGTCAACGAGGGTGGTCAGATATACGTTGGAACGCCTGGAAACGAAAAGCTGGCAAATTGTAGTCCGGTAGAAGGGACTTATTTTACGATTTCAAATAGTAGTACGAACAGGCAAGAAATATACTCTTTGTTGCTGACTGCATACTCTATGCGAGAGCGTGTGCAACTTCGAGTAAAAGAAGGCACCACTGGTTGTACGATAGCTTATGCTCGAGTTGATGAGCGTTGGTAACTTGATTCTAAACGTTTGACTTCATAAGAGAGATCTACAAATTGAATATACTGTTCTGCGTGGCTGTGTCATATTCGCCATAGTTTAGTTCGTTATTTGCCCGCAGTTTTTAGGGTTTCTAGTCGATTTTCGTATTTAAATCAATGTTTCTAAAAATGCAATGTTGTACTATGGTTAACTCATTAAAGCGATTCGACAAACCGAATGAAGTACTTAAATTACCTGCTGGCGATGTTATTGATCACACACAGTGATGTATTCGCCACTGAAATATCGGCTTCAAAATTTGAAGTCGAACCCAAAGAAGTGAAACACCTTGCACTAAATTACCCAACTCAAGCAGTTGAATACTATAAAAAGAATTCAGCGAAATTGTTGCAATTAAACAGTGCTGAGGCTCTTTCTATTTATAGTAGTTTACTCGCTGCGGCGAGTAAGGTTCAGGATATAGAATTAATTGAAGAGCTAGCACAACACCTTTCAGACGAGCGACTCGTGCCTTACAGCCAGCCTTACACGTTCACTGTAGTAAATGTGATAGGTGTAGCCTATCGCCTAATTGGGCAACTTGATGATGCGATTAAAACCTATAAGTGTGCACTAAAGCACAGTCAAAATAACGTAGAAAAAATGACTGCTAAGGTTAATTTGGCCATCGCTTATCGTATGGATAATCAACCTGCTATTAGTTTTCAAATTCTGCAAAGTGTTGATGAAGCGATACTCAATGGAAGAAGAAAAGCCGGTTTATTAGTGGTTAAAGGCAATACTGCAATTGTGTTGGGTGACTCCAAGTCTGCTGTTGAATACTTTATTGCGGCTCGACAATATTACCTGATGGACAATCATCACCGCAATGCGACACGAGTAACTGTTAATTTACTTGGCGCGGCGTTGATTGAAAGGAAGGTTGCATTGTATGAAAACTATCGTGAAAAATTACGCGCTACATCTGATACTTATTTACCTGAAAGTGATAAACACTATTTAAAGTGGCTGGATCTCATGTCTCAGAGCGTCAAGTCTAATGTGATCTCAGAGCAGGTGGCCAATTATACAAATCGTCATGTGGATTTATTGCTCAAAGGTGGTTACGAAAACCCAGTTCGTATGATCCTCAAGTCACTCAACGCTGAATTTCTCATCCCGCAGGAACCAACAAAACGACCTTTGAATAAAAAGTTGCGAGCTAATTTGGCAAAACGATGGTGTCAGGATCTTTGACAAGCTTGCATTCTATGCCATTGTTTTAGTATATGCATTTATTGTGGTGCAGGTATGTCAAACTGGGTAATTGGAAAAGTTATTGAAGTAAATTGGTGGACGCCTAGCTTATTTAGTATAAAAGTAGCGGCCGATATAGAAGGGTTTAAAGCAGGTCAATTTACAAAACTGGCACTGGATATCGATGGCAAACGGGTTGCGCGAGCATATTCATTTGTGAATTCGCCAGCTGACCCGCTACTGGAGTTTTTTTTAATAGAAGTCCAAAATGGGTCTCTATCTGAAAGGCTTGCTCAGCTAAGTGAAGGTGATGACCTGTGGGTTTATAACAAACCTTCAGGCTATTTTGTTTTAGATGAAGTACCGCCAGGAGAGACCCTTTGGATGTTGTCGACCGGTACTGCTGTGGGCCCATTTTTGTCAATTATCGGTGATGGAAAGTTGTGGAAACAGTTTGACCGAGTTGTATTGGTACACGGTGTTAGACTAAATACTGATCTGTGTTATCAAGATTTGATCCGTGCAACCGAAAAGCTTTTCCCGCAATTTACTTATGTCCCTTTGGTAAGCCGTGAAAAACCTGAAAATGGGTTGAGTGGCAGGGTAACTGATATTCTGAAAAATAATCAGTTGGTGGAGTACTGCAACATGACATCTATGCCACAAAATAGTCACTTTATGCTTTGTGGTAACCCCGATATGGTAAAAGACACAGTAACTCTATTGCAGGAAATGGGGTTTAAAAAACATCGCAGGGCTGAGCCTGGCCATATTACGGTAGAGCAATACTGGTGATCTGAATGCGCGCTTAACTGTATTACGTTTTATAAACTTGGTATACTTACTTGCCCGTACCAAATAGGGGGAAGTATGAGGTATATCGTTTTTTTTGTACTCAGCTTAAGTTCTTGGCTTGCATTCGCAAACCCTGCATTTGAAGACAAGGCAAGTGAGTACAACCTGCAAAAGTCTGAACAAGAAAAAGCGGCAGAAGCTGTCATTGATAAGTTAATTTTGGCATATAACAAACAAAATATTCGTCAGTTTTTGGCACTTTACGATGATGATGTTGAGTTTTATATGTACCCGCAAACACTGATGTTTAAGGGGAAAAAGCAATTAATCAAACGCTACGGCTTGATGTTTGAAAAAATGCAGTGTTTGAAATCAACGTCAATAAAAAGAATTACAAATGGCAATATTGTGATAGATCATGAAACTTCTGAGATTTGCACACAAAAGCCAGATGTTGTGGATAAGCGCTCGGAGTTCGTTACGAGCTACCAGATTGAAGAAGGTAAAATTAAAAAAGTGGTCTTTTTTAGGTAAAGTGCACCATTCTTAACTGGACTCCGCTTAAATGAAGGCGGAGCCTTTCGTTTGAGCAACTAATTGCTGATTTTATTTTTATGATCATCTCATAACGTCTATTCTTTAAAGCATCACTCTACCTTAATTATACTTAGCAAGCACACTGATATAGTTTATAGAGTAAGTTGGAGGAACCGCGTGGCAGACAAGCTAGCACTGATATTGGTGCTTTTATGTTGCTTTCACCAAGAGAAGGTTTTTGCAAATTTGCCAAAACTTCAAGTGGTGACTGAAGAGTGGGTTCCTTATAATTATGCAAATCAAGAGGGCGAAATAGTCGGCCGTGCTACTAAAAAAGTGCGCGAAGTGCTGGATCTTGCCGGCATAGAGTACGACATTAACCTATACCCTTGGGCGCGTTCTATGAAGCTGACTAGAACTCAAGCCAATACCATGATTTATTCAATTTATCGAAGCGGTGACCGAGAGACAATGTTTGAGTGGGCATGTCCTCTCATGCGGCCTGTACGGCAATACTTGTTTAAGCTAAAAAACAGAGAAGATATTAAAGTCGCTTCATTGGAAGATGCAAAGAAATATGTGATATCCATAGTTCGAGGCAGTGTAGTACATGAATATTTGGTAAAACATGGATTTGAAGCGGGCATTAATCTAGATATCACTGCTGATCCCAGTGCTTCTCAGCGCAAGTTGCTTGCCGGTAGGATTGATTTTCTGCTAACAACCGAATACACCATGTATGAAACCCTCAAAGCAATTGGTGTTAACTATGATGTTGTGACGCCTGTTATAGAAGTGCGTAATAATTCAGATAGACGTGCTTGTATGGCGTTTAACCTAAATACTGATAAAGAGCTTATTAACAAAGTAAGAAGGGCCTTAGCAGAGCACAACCGAAAATTTATTGGCCCTTAAAACTTCGCTATAAAATCGTGATATTTTTTCACGCTCTCTACCAGGGTTTCAATGTGTTACGGCCTTTTTTTGGCTTATCTACTAGATACTTATCAAACAATCGCTTACCATTGTCATATTCAAGTGGCGCACGTTTTGTTCTAGGATTTGAAATGATTGCGAGCAGAGCCAAAAGTGTTGTTTTCAAGAACTCCATTTCAATTAAGTAAATTAATGACATCGTTGTCATAGCTATACAAGTAATAAAACGAATTAAAAAAATCATTGCCTATCCCTTTGCAAAAATGATGCGCTAACTCTAGAGCCTTTGTTTAGCCCTTTCAAGAGGTCTGATGAGTATTTAGGCACAATTACACTCAATGACATGAATCACGCACAGTGCTTGTGGGTAATATCTTACAAATCAACAACTGGCGATGCATTTTAATGTCAATTCAGGGATAAAAAGTTATGCGTTTTATGAGCAAGCCGAGTTTCTGTGACTATGCTGTATTAAATAATGATAAAAATTTGGAAAGACTCATGCTGAAATCCTTTTTGATTTTTTTCGTAGTTTTACTGGTATCGTTTAGCGCAGAAAGTAAAACTGCTTTGTGGTCAACGCCACAGCATAAATCAATGAGCGCCCAGAGTGATGGATTAAAGCAGGCTTATTTAGATACAGCCAAGTTGTCTGATTTGCTAGCTGAAGAAGGGACCATTCAAATACAGCTTCCAAGTCCAAGTGGCGAATTGTTGCTATTTAACTTAACGCCCTATTCGGTGATGGCAAAGTCTCTGGCGCAAAAGTATCCTGAAATAAAAACCTATATTGGGGTGCAGGTCAATAATCCTGCTGTGAAGGGTACATTCGATTATTCGCCCAATGGTTTTTTTGGTGTATACGACTTGGCTGGGCAACGGGTATTTATTGAACCACAAATGAGGGAATTAACATCAGCAAAAGCGCTTTACCGGGTTTACTATAAATACGCCATTGCAAGTCATAGCCGTCACTCAGATCACCGCTTGCAAGCCCCAAGAAAGCACAATAAATCTTTTGAACATCGCACTCACCGAGTTGATACACCCAGTCTTAATACACCTATTACCAATGATTTAAAGTATCGCCTAGCTATAGCTACAACAGGGGAATATGCCCAGTTTCACGGCGGTACAAAAAGCAGTGTTATGGCCGCATTGGTGACTTTAGTCAATCGCGTCAATCAAGTTTATATGCGGGATTTATCTACTTCTTTTGAATTGGTGGCAGATAACGATGAGTTGATTTTCTTAGATGCGTCTTCTGATCCATTTGCTAACGAAAGCTCTGATATTGATCAAATAACTACGGTGATAGACGCGCGAGTGGGGGCATCTGGCTATGATATTGGACACCTAGTTGGTACCGGTGCCGGAGGGCTAGCTGGGTTTGGTGTTGCATGTAGTGAAGCGAAAGCGGAAGGGATCACAGGTAATCCGCAGCCTATCAATGATGCGTTTGCCATTGATTATGTTGCTCACGAAATAGGTCACCAATTGGGAGCGGATCACACTTTTAATGGGCAGTTAGGGGCTTGCGAATCAAGTAACCATGTTGCTGATTCTGCATTCGAACCAGGAAGTGGCTCTACAATAATGGGTTATACAGGAATTTGTGAAGCACAAAATTTGCAAGCTAATTCAGATCCATACTTTCATATTCGCTCTATAGAACAAATGGCGACTTACACTAGACAAGGTGGTGGTAGTGCATGTGGTGTGAGAAACGCTAAGGCGAACCAAATGCCAACTGTAAATGCAGGAGATAACTACACTATACCTGCCAGAACGCCCTTTAAATTGACTGGTAGCGCGACAGATGCGGATGGAGACACGTTAACTTATAGCTGGCAGCAATATGATTTAGGAAGCGCAACTAATAGCCCACAAGAAGATGCAACAGATAGAGGTACTGGGCCTTTATTCAGAGTATTTAACCCCACAGAGTCAAGGTCTAGGGTTTTTCCAAAAATGTCAGACGTGTTATCGGGGTCAGTAAGTTACGGTGAAGCATTACCAACGACCAGTAGAACATTGAACTTTAGACTGTTGGTGCGAGATGGTACTGGCAATATTGCTGATGATGCTATGACAGTGACTGTGATTGGCAACCAACAAGGATTTGCAGTACAAGATCCCAGTGATAGTACCGAGTGGACATTGGGCACGCAAACTGTCAGATGGCATACCGCAGACACGCAAAATGCACCTGTATCTTGTGGCTCTGTCGATATTCTATTGTCTTTGGACGGAGGAGAAACCTTCCCAACTTTAATTGCAGATGATGTGACTAATGATGGTGAGCACGATGTGGTTCTCTCTGGGCTAGCAACTTCGTCATTTGGCAAGGTCAAAATAATGTGTAGCAACAATGTTTTTTTTGCAGTCAACAGTGGCAATATTCAAATTCAAGGAAGTACCGAGCCTGTTGCTCCTAATATATCAGAGCAAGAAACATTAGAAGTTGCTGAAGATACAAGCATCACTTTATCAATAAGCAACTTTAAGTACCAAGGTGGCTTTAATGCCGAGTCGTTAACTGTCAGTAATGGCGATAATTATACGGTAAGTGGCCTTACAGTGACCCCAGCTGCGAATTTCAATGGCACATTGACGGTGCCAATTACGGCCACGCGAGGCACGCTAACAAGTGAAACCTTTAATGCGACAATCACGGTTACAGCAGTGAATGATGCGCCAACGGCACAAAATGACTCGTTTACAGTGAACGTCAATAGCCAAAGTAACCTATTGAATGTTCTTAATAATGACAGCGATATAGATGGCGATGGTCTATCAATTGGCACTGTAAACTATCAGGGAACTGGCAATGTGTCTGTTTCGAACAACCAGCTGTCCTACACACCTGCGACCGATTTTTCTGGAACCGAGCAATTAAGTTACGTTGTGCGAGATGCCAGTGGGGCGGAGTCCACAGCGCAAGTGACAATAACCGTCTCAGTTCCACCATCTACCGATAGTGGCTCCTCTGGGGGATTCTTTTATTTAATTTGGGTGATGATGGCTTTGTCTACATTGAGGGTTGTTTCAAGGAGAGAAAATTGAAAATTCCGTTACTTTTAATTTTTGTAGGTGGGCTTTTAAATGGGTGTGCAAATAGTTACGGAGACACTCACAATGAGCCACAAGATAAAATGGAAAATAAGCTAAATGTTTCTCAAGCTGTGTCGTCTGCGATTGAGAGCAATGACCTTAGGCTATATGCAACAACTGGGCGTCGGCCTGTGATCCCAGGGTTAGAAAAGATGGATTTCACGGCGCTAAAAGCGCAGTGTGGCATAAAGTATTTGTCTGGAACTGGCGATGTAATTAAATCTGAACAAGATAAGAGAGCGCATTTGCAGCGATATGAATTTGCTAAGGCCTATAACTTAGAGATATATGCTCGGTGTAAAAAGTCATCGTAATAATATTTTTGAGGTATGCATAAGCCTTTTGATAAGCGCCTGTATAGGTTATACGACGCAAATTCATGGCGAAATGTGGCGTTATTGTAAGGACGTGAGGAGCGATTTAATACTCGCTCTCACCTCATCGATATCGTTAACAATAAGTTCTACAGACTGATTACTGGTTGATATATTTTCCCAGTTTTGAGACCACGTTTTTTGTAGGTTAGTTGCACCGACTTGCACTTGTTTATTGGTCAAATAGCTGAAATCTTTTATCAATCCTACCTTAATCCAGCCTTTGCGAGGGCTGGCAGATTGCATATCTTGATCATAGTGCGCAACATATAACAATTGCTCCAACGCCGCGAGCTCTTTAAGTATCTCAAAACTAGCTAATCTAACATTATTATTGTATTCAGAAACTTCAAGTCGCCAAGTGTTATAGCTAAAGCCTACCAGCGCAAACAGCATACTAAATATCACGCTGATTTGGTAAAGCTGTAGCTTTTGCTGTATTTTCATCGTAATGCCTACTGAGAGCCTTGAGGGCTAGCTATAAACCATCCTAATTCAATACCTTGCTGGAGCAATTGCATTACTTGCAGGGTGCCTTGTTGTTGATCGCCCATGACATTGGCTGCGGCTTCACATACAAACCCAAACGGTAGCCCTTTTTCAATACTGGTCAAACACTGAAAGTGGCATTGTGACAAAGGGTAAAATCCAGTTCGCTTATCCGGTGCACGTGCAACAATCCAATGACGCAGGCCGCTTTGGTTGGGCGATGGCGGCGAATCCCCATTTTTGAGTGCTTGCCAGCTTTCCACGGCCGAGTATTCACAGGTCAGTAATTGAACGCTATCATGAAGTTGAAAAACGATATTTGGCCAGGCGTTTTGTTCTATGGATTGTAAATGCGCAAGCTGCAAAGTCGGGCTATCAGCAGCATCAAATGCATGTAATAGCAAACGTTCAAAAAGCGCTATTTCGGCTAAAATACCATGCTCTTTAAACTGTGGCGCTGATTGCAGAAATTGCGGTATACGATCACCAAATTCTCTAAGTGAAGCCGAGCGAGAAGGATACTGATTTAAATAACCTTCGACCATGTGATCAAACAACTCATCACCTAAGTACAGGCCTAGCATCTCATGATCTTGCTCTAGCACTTTTTTTAATCTGATCTGATATGCGTTTTGATAAATTTCACTGCGCTGAACTGGAGATAAACCATTTTGTGTAGCGATGTGCTCGGTAAAGTCTGTGTTTTGGCCTTGGAGCAAGGCAACAAAATCATGCTGTAATTTTTTAAGCGTACTCATGTTTGCTCCAAGATGCGGGTGCGAGTGCTCTAGCATGCTCAAGTTCTGCCATGATCTCTTTAAAAGCCGGAAAATTATCATCCCGCTCTATCATGGTATTGATAGGTTTTGTTGTCTTTGAAAACTGCTCGAATAATTGCCAAACGTCATCGCAAACGGGCTGATCATGGGTGTCGATGATATGACTGCCAAAATCACTGTGCCCAGCAAGGTGGATCTGTGCGATTGCTGATTCAGGTATCGCGTCTATAAATTCCTGCGGTGCAAAATCGTGGTTTCGCGCACTGACATAAATATTATTAATATCGAGTAAAAATTGGCATTGTGTACGTTTGTGTAACTCCGCAAGAAATGTCCACTCACTCATTTCTGACGCTTCATAAGTGAGGTAGCTAGAGACATTTTCCAGAATTAACGGTCTTTGGAGATAATCTTGAACAATAGAGAGCCTTTGACTTAAGTGATCAAGTGACTCTTCGGTATAGGGCATTGGCAATAAATCGTGGCTATTGAACTCCCCAAGGGAAGAAAAACATAAATGGTCAGAGACCCAAAGCGGCTGCACACGTTCTATGGTTTTTTTGAGCTTTGCTAAATAGTCAAAGTTCACGTCTGAGGTGCTACCAATTGACATCGATACCCCATGCATCACAATGGGGTAACGCTCTTTAATTTGAGAAAGGTAGTGCCAAGGTTTGCCACCGGAAACAAAGTAGTTTTCAGAGATAATTTCAAACCAGTCAACATTAGGCTCTGTGTCTAGTATCTCTTCAAAATAGCAGGTGCGTAGGCCTAGGCCAAAGCCGACAAAAGGTGGGGGTGTATTTTTCAATCTTATCCTCACAACTTAAGTTGAAATTAAAGCCTACGCGCAGGTAGGCTTTTTACGTGTCATTTAGCTACCGACTTTACCGCCAATATCTTTACACGCTTTTGCTGGCATATTTACAAAGCCTGTGCCTTTGCATGAAGCCTGTGCTGCACATGCATTATTTGCTGTTTTACAATCGTTGTGACCACCGCAAATGTTAACATCATGACAGTGTACTAAATCGGCTTTTGCAACACTGCCAACCCAATTGTCTTTTTGTTTACCACCTACATCAGCACATGCTTTTGCAGGCATACCCACAAAACCAGTTCCCTTACAAGACGCTTGTCCTGAACAGGCGTTGCTTGCTGTTTTACAATCGTTGTGTCCACCACAAATATTTACATCATAGCAATGTACCAAGTCTGTTTTAGCGCCACCTGAACTTGCCGATGCACCAGCACTAGCTGATTGGCCTGAGTCCCCAGTGGCATTACAACCTACAAGACCTGCTACCATCATTGCCATTGCGGCGCCTGTTAATGCTTTCATTGTCGATTCCTCGTGTTTTGGTTATGCCAAAAATATAGAGCGAGCTAGAGTGGGCTGTATTTTATTTAAGGAAAAGCACCACTCCAGTGCTCGATTTATTGACTTTTTTTGCAAATTCGCGCGATACAAAAAAAGCAAACTTATTGCGCTCCGGACGACTTGCTACAAAAGACCTTATGAGCTGCAGATTAATTTCAGTGTAGACGAAAAATTTATTTATAGAGTAACGCAGTATTGAGAATTATTATGGAAAACTGAGCTTTAATGGCATCCGTGGCGCTTCAATTGACGAAATCAGACTCAATTAGGGGTTTATGGGTAAGGTGTTAATACAATGCTTTACGCCATTTTTTAAATTTTGGGATATTTTCTGCTCGCTTGATTAGATAACCGTAAAAACCTCTATCAGATTGCACTGTGGCTAAATATAATTTCCCCTAAGTGCACATTTCAATTTGGAGAATGTGCGCAAATTTGCTTTTAAGGAGTATAAATGAAGCAAAAGCATCATTACGGTGATAGCTACGAACTCGATGTTTACCAAGAGTTTTATCAACAAAAAGTTTGCTCGGCTTATTTTATTAAATCAGCTCTTCAAAATGGTGAGGTGAGGTTTGATTCGATGAGCGGTGATAGCTGGGAGTATCAAGAAGCTAAACAGTGGGTAGAAAGCTTTGAATTTGCGATATTTGCGAAACGACTACACAGTGAAGCGAGGTGTTTTTAGATAAGTTTTATCACTATCATTTAACACACTTTAAGCGACATATATTTCCCAATGAGCAACACGAGTTGCGCTTGGATGAAGTATCCGTTATCCGCCCAGGAGAGCGGTTAAGTGATGGCATAGACCCAATTAATTGGTGCCGCGCAGTATATTGGGCGCTTGCTTATAACGAGATGCAGAGCATTGCATGGTTAGATCAGTTTGATGAACAGTCAATGGATATGTCGGGTGTTGCTCAGATACACATGGCGGAGTTTAATATTGTTAAAGCCATACTTAATCCGCAGGAGCGGGACTTGGTCGCGGCCATAAAGGCATTTATGCAAGTTGATGTTACGGCACTGAGTGAGCTTGAAAGCCGAGTTGCCGCAGACGTGTTATTGTTTCGTCGCAGTGTGCACTTACCGCGAATTGATTGCTTATTGAGTGTGTTTTGCCATGAAGATGAGCAAACCTATCAGCAAAAAATGCTGGATGCGTTAGATAAGTTTGCACAGTGTGCGCACAAAATGGATAAAGCCGGAGAGCCTTTTCCAAAATTTGCGTTGGATTTAGTGGGGCTTGCTCGGGTTGCCTATTCAGGTAAGGGCTATTTGATCCCAGATCACCCTTATTTACCACAATGGCTGATCACTGAAGATTTAACGGATATCACACCGCCCCCAGAGCCTGAGTCTATCCCTACGTTATAACACAGAGATTACCCGTGCATAGTGCGGGCAATATATTGTATTGAGTTATTTTTTTGTATTGACTTTCATCTCTAATAACGAAGGCTCAAATCCAAGTTTTTGGTATGCATTAATTGCAGCTTGATTGTCGTTATACACATCGAGGTAGAAATCATACACGTCTTTTGACTCAGCCCAGCTCATCAAATATTGTATGATTTTTTTATTGAGCCCTTGGCCTCGACACTCAGGGCTGACGAACATAAACCCCAAATAACCGTGGTTAGCGTGAGTCAGTGACTGTTTTGAAGGTCTGATCTGCACATAGCCTGTTGCGATGATTTCATTGTCATATTCTGCAACTTGCACCAAGGCGTGTTCACTTTGCAGCAGGTCGTTTAAATTGTAGTAATATGCCTGTGGTTTTATTTGCGAATTGTACGGCCGCTCAGCGTCAACGACGGCTTGTTCTAATGCCAACAGTGCGGCTTTGTCTTCTAATTTAGCTTCTCTAAACAGTATTTTATCTGACTCTATGGTCATTGTATTTCCCAGCCCGTTGCTCTAAAAATCGTCGGTTTGAATAAACCTATGCCCATCTTAGTGTAACCGAATTGAACGGTTGCTTGTACCCAATATGTTATTACGCGTTTTTATCAATTTATCTTCTAGAATCTAGCCAGTAAAATAGAGCATTTATAGCTAAATAAAGTTCATTATGTTTGCGAAAAAGTCATTGCCTATTGGCACAATATTTAGTTTTGTTGCCGTGATTGTGTTTTCTATTTTTGGATTAGGGTCGTGTAGCAACCCGAGTACGCCAGCGGGCTTCGAAGGCTATGTGTATGAAAAGCCAAGAATGTTTGGCTCCGGCGGTTATCAGGGAACACTTCAAGGACCGAGTAATTTTGGCATGTCGGTGCTGCGTAACGAAGTCATTAATATTGATATGCGGCCCAATACCTACACAGAAAACTTCAAAATACTCGCCAATGATGATTTAAATATTATCTTTGACTTTCATGCGGTGGTATCTATTCGCGCTGGAACAGTGAAGGCCGTTGTTGAAAATTATGGTGGTGAGCACTGGTATGCACGCTTTGTGCGAGAGACATTTAGAACTTATGTACGAAATGCCGTGCAAAAGTTTGATAGTGGTGAATTAAAAGCGCGTCGCGATGATATTGCCAAAGAAGTCACTGTTAAATTGCAAACATACCTAAATGCCACACCGTTTGAAGTAAAAAATATTGTGGTTGGCAATATAAATTACCCAGATATTGTCGCTAAAGCTGTGGAGAAAAAATTGGCCGCACAGCAATTGCTATCTGAAAAAGAAACTCAAAAGCAGATAGCAAAAAAAGATGCGGAGATCCGTATAGAAGAAGCAAAAGGGATTGCCGAGGCGCAAAAAATCATAAACTCGACACTGACCGAGAATTATCTCCAGCATGAAGCCATCAACGCACAGCTTAAAATGGCTGAATCACCAAACCACACTACGGTATATATTCCAGTGGGAACCAATGGTATGCCGTTAGTGAAAGGGCTTAAATAGTTTGCGTTGAGCGCTTTTTGTTAGTTAGGTAAATGTAGGGCCAAAATAGCAGTGCTATTTTGGCCCTGTGGTTTTACTGATTTTCCACTTTGATTGTAATGTCAGTAACAATACCTTTATCTGTGGTGTCAAAAGAGAAGTGCAGTTTGCCACTTTCGCTTAATAACTCTGCCATATCGTCAGTGATAGGTTCACCAGAGAGCTCAGCAGCTTTGAGTAGCATAGGCATGACCTTGTCTGTATTGACTGCGAAGTTCATCAATCCATTAGCTGTCACAGTTTGCGTGCTCAACGCTTCCGCAGTTTGCTGCGCAGTTTTACCTATGTATAAAGTCAGGTGCTGGCCTTTTAACGCTAAGAATAGCGGCGATGTAGATTGGTAATCTGGCGGTAAATACTGGTTGATTTCAATGGCACTCCCATCAGCTGGCAGTGTCAACCCAGACAAGTCAGGGGCGAAGCTCTTTGCCATATTAAATAATGCTAACATGTCGTCTGCCGATACCGTGAGTAACATATCAACAGCGCTTAAATCCGTATTGTCTACTCTAACTAAGTCCGCGATATTTGCATCAAATACCGTGAGGCTTACACCTTTTAGTGTGCCAAGCATACTTGTTGCCATCGCTAATGGTGCCGGGTTTGCATCTTTACTCTGCGTCTGTAATTGTGCGAGCGGCTCGCAGTTAAATTGTGCACTGGCAAAAGCTGCCCAAAGAGTATTGACCGAAGGCGAGAGCTGACTCGCATTGACTCCAATACCCAGTGCAAGCATGGCGTCGCTGTCACTTTGCGTATGCTGTGGTAAAAAACCACGTATATTTTTCAATGCATTTAAAACTTTGGTGTCGGTAGATGCAATCACGCTTGATACTTTTATGTCAGCATGGCTACTTGAAAATTCATACTCTTGAGTACCCGTAATGATGGCTGGCCACTTGTTCGCAATGTCAGAGAAGTCCTGCTGACAGCTAGGGTTTCTCACACTGTCTAATGCATTTTCGCTGTCTGTGAGTGCCAGTATCTTATCCAGCATTTGTGTTGACTTACTTTGAGGGTCTTTGGCGGTAAGCATATCTGCTAAAAGCCTTGTATCAAGATACGCAAATGCATGCCCGTCCAGCTGATGTTCTTGGGTGTAACGCTGTACCTTGTCAGTACTGCTTAGAGGTTTTGCGGGGGCTTTAAGACCAAGTGCAATTTGAAGATCGTTTTGATCATTGATTGGGGTATCAAAGGTCACCGTCACCCATTTACCGTCAATAGCGACCAACAAATCTACGATTTTTTGACCGCCTTGTTCTATTGGGAATTTGGTAACTGGAATACCACCTATATTGGCGTCTTCATATTGAATATTTGCTTCTTTCGCTGCGTTGATAACGGTGTTTTTAAATACTTGCGGATCACCTAATTCAGCGCGAAATACGGGGAGCAAACCAATCGAATAAGCGAGTGCTTGAAAGTCGCTATTGACCCCCCAAGTGCTGGTGAATTGCTTGGATGACTTTAAGCTCTCTGCATACTTATCCAGTATATTTAGTAAGAATTGAGTGTTTGAATCAATCTCTTGACCCTGCATCACAGCAACAAAATTATTGATATCATCTACATTTTTTAATGTATCTGGCAAAACGTCCAAATACTGTAGATAAGGGAAACTTTTTAGCTGTGACCACAAGAAAAGCGTATCGGCAGGCACTTTGTCTAAGTGTGCTAAGTTATTATTGTTGGCGCCTTGTTGTGCAATAAAGTAGCCACCTGATGCAATGGCGGTACCTGTGACGAGCGCGAGAAGAGATTTTTTCATTGTTGCTCCATATGTAGTAGGTCTTCCAGTTAAAAATAATGATATCAATATATCGAGAATGAACAAATCTATTATTTGGTTCGTTTTGTCGTGAGCTAACTCTGAGGCTGATGGCGCAGTGTTTAAGCATTGGTCGAACAATGGGGCTTGCAGATATTACATTTAGGTTTGAATTCATTGGGTGGCAACTGCCTAACTACAATATCAAAATCATGCGCAGCAGGGTGCTAAATATAGTTTTGTAGGGCTTCGTCTTTCAAAACAAACAACCGTCTTATTGGTAAATTAGCCTTAAAGATGAGTTTAAAATGAATCAAAATGAGATTAACTCGGTAGTCGTCATTGGCGCGGGGCCTGTGGGCCTAAGTGCAGCCGCTCACCTTCTTGCTCGTAATATTCAACCCATTGTGATTGAAAAAGGCAGTGCTGTGGGCAGCGCAATATCGCAGTGGGGACATATTCGTGTATTCAGTCCTTGGAAATATGTCATTGATCAACAGCTACGAGTGATTTTAGAAAATAACGGTTGGCAAGCGCCGGATCCTGATGGTTTGCCAACTGGTCACGATATTGTTGAGCAATATCTACAGCCAGCGGCGTCTACACCGGAACTTGCGAAAGTTATCAAGCTTCAAACCGAAGTGATTGCGGTTTCAAAACACGCCCATGCTAAATCTTTCTCTAAAGAGCGCAATCAGGCGTTGTTCTCTGTTCATATTAAACACAGTGATGGAACAACAGAGGTTATACTTACTCAAGCTGTGATTGATGCCTCTGGGACATGGAGCAACCCCAATCCAATTGGATTGGATGGCTTACCTGTGCCTGGTGAAATTATGAATAAAGATGCTATTAGGTATGGCCTGCCCGATGTGGTTGGACGAGACAAAAATGACTATGCCAGCAAACGTGTATTGGTGTTAGGTGGTGGGCATTCCGCGATTAATATCGCCTTAGAATTACTTAAACTGCAAAAACTACACCCAGAAACAAAAGTTGTTTGGGGCTTACGTACCAACCAATTGGACAAGCTACTTGGCGGGGGAATAAATGATGAATTACCTGCTCGCCAAGCGTTAGGCAATGCAGCCAAAAATGCAGTGAACAATGACCAGCTTGAATTACTTGCGCCATTTGCTATTGAAAAAATAACTCGCACATCAAGTGGGCTTGCCATATCTGCAACTGTTGCAGGACAAGTTCAATTTATTGAAGTTGACCGTATCATAGTCGCAGCTGGTTTCAGGCCAGACTTAAACATACTGCGAGAATTACGCCTTGATTTAGACAGTATTGTGGAAGCACCAGCAGCATTGGCACCATTGATCGATCCTAATCTGCACTCCTGTGGCACAGTCCCCCCGCATGGGTATAGAGAGCTTGCACACCCAGATGAGCACTTTTTTATCGTCGGTATGAAAGCGTATGGTCGTGCGCCTACATTCCTTATGTTGACAGGTTATGAACAAGTGAGATCAATTGCGGCAAAGTTGGCGGGTGATAATGAAGCCGCGGCGCGAGTCGAGTTGGTATTACCAAAAACGGGCGTGTGCAGTAGTGAAAGAAACGACTCAGACTGTTGTCGCTCAAACACCATTGCTGATGAAAAATCATGTTGCGGCTGAGCGGGACCAAATATGAATGCTTTAAAAGCGAAAATATATGGTTTGTCTCACTCAGAGCCTTGGGTTCGCAAACGATCAACAGATAGCTTCCCACTTGCACTTTTGGGCTTTGCCCAGATCTGCTCTTGGGGGACGCTTTATTATAGTTTTCCACAGTTAGCCGAAGCTATGCTCAGCGAGTTTAACTGGGCGAAGTCGGACGTTTATGGGGCGCTGTCCGTCAGTTTGCTATTTTCTTCATTTGCAGCAATTCCGGTAGGCAAGCTCATTGACAAAGGGCTAGGTCGAAATGTAATGGTGACAGGCTCAATCGTCGCGGGGACTTTATTGATAGCAGGTTCTCTGATCAATTCACTGGCGTTTCTATACGCCGTATTTGCCGCAATTGGTATCGTGCAAGCGACGACTTTATATGAAGCGGCCTTCGCTGTTATCAGTGCCAACCATCCGCATGAGCAAGCCAAAGGTAAAATTGTCACATTAACTTTGTGGGGAGGATTCGCCAGTACTGTTTTTATACCACTTATAGAGTTGTTAATAACTCATTTAAACTGGCGTGCAACCTTTATAGTTTTAGGAGCTGTAAACATGTTCGTGTGTTCAATTTGCTATGGCTTATTACCCAAAGGAAAATTATCCAAAGGAAACATGAAAATCAGGGAAGAACAGGCAGTATCACGCGTTGATGATCGCAATATCAATGTTGCATGGGCTTTAAAACAACCCATTTTTTGGGCATTGCTGCTTTGCTTTTCACTTTTTGCAGCGGGGGCGAGCACATTTAAATTTCACCTCTACCCCATATTAGTTGAGAGTGCACTTTCTCCACAGCAAGTGGTGCTTATATTAGCCGCTTTGGGACCAGCTCAGGTATTAGGCAGGGTCGCCTTGAAGTTTGCAGGGGCGAAAGTATCAGCTTTGCAACTTGGTGTACTGACGACTTTGGCGCTACCAATAACGTTTATCGGCATGGTGTATTTACCTAGCCAAGTGTGGCTGTTAATACCCCTTATAACCCTATTTGGTGCTGCTACCGGTATGATGACTATTGTTAAAGGTATTGCAATTCCTGAACTGTTAACGAAGGAAGCATATGGCGCTATTAATGGCGCGATGAATATGCCTATTCAGTTTATTAAAGCGGGGGCGCCAGCGATTGCTGCTTGGGTATGGATGATGACGCAAAGCTATGACATGGTACTGCTGGTGCTAGGTGGTGTTGGCATGGTGGCTGTTGCAAGTTTTGCGCTAGTAAAGCAGCTAGCTCATTTTAGTCGCTAAGACTTATTTGCAAATGAGGTGCGTCAAGTTGTTTGAGAGCTGGACCTGAAAATGGATATGTCGGCGAAGAGGGCAGTTGATTGCCGTATAGATACGTAAATATTTGCCGTATAGCCAAAAAACGCTGCAAATGCAGCGTTTATTATTAGTGGTTTATAGGCTGGTTAACGATTGTCATGGGCTTGCCATTGGAGCATTAGCGAAATGGTGTGGCCGCCAATTTGGCCCGCTTCGGAAACATCATCATGCAGGATCATTGCCGCTTCGCGATACATCGCCGAAGCGCTGGTTAGCTGCAGCTTATATGCGTCTCGGCACTCCCATACCAAAGTCTCAGCTGGAAGGTCGTCGCAATCGCGATAAACAGCATTTAATTGGTCAGCAATATGGATTTTAAAGTGGTCAGATAAATCACCCACATAAGCTGTTATAAGTGGCTCTGAGATGAATTCAATGGCTTTACTAGAGGCTTGTTCTGTCCAACAGCGCTGCCACGTAGCTGGAAATTGCTGCTCTGTGATTTCCAAGTGTGTAATGTGATCTGTGGCGTTATGGGGTAGGTTGCCAAAGCTTAAGGCAATATCAAAGGCCGAGCAGTTTTGTGGGGCTGTTACCAATGCTTGTTTGGCGCTTCGATATACGTTGTCATACGCCTTCCAAGCTGGCGCATAACTATATGCAAAATTGAGCCAAAGATGTTGTACAACATCTAAAAAGGTATTGTGAAATCTCGGATCATGCGCCGTTCCATGTTTGGCAAGCCAGTTTAGATTACTTAGTGCTGCGTGATTTTCATTGTTTTGAATGAGTTCAAAGGTTTGCTCAAGCATTTTATCTACATCTATTGCATGGGTCTGTGCAAAGCTAGTTGCACTGTAGGTTGATGCGGCAATTAGCGCTGTTGCTATGATTCTTTTCATATTTCTTTGCTCCTTAAAGATGAGTTTTAATATTTTGAAATCTGCCTTTCATGGCATAGAGATATGCTTGCTAGTATAAAGTTACTACAGTGCAAGCATTTTTTAGTAAGCAAGGCGTATGCCATTTAGTGATAAATAATGAAGTTAGTGTATTTTATCTAGTTGTTTTGTTTATTCAGTGAAATGACATAAAAGCGTTGTTCACCAGCGCTTGAATTAGCGCACAGTGATTTGTGTTCTGAAAACAAAAGTTCGGTACATATTTTTGTTGAGGAGTATGAAAAGTGGACCATTAAGGTCCACTGGATATGGTTTTAAATACCAATTCATTCAAACAACAATGCGCAAGGTGTGCACAGGTGTTGCTTAAACGCTGGCTTTACTGAGTATTTGCTAATACCTTAGTGTAAACATAGTTCACGTAATTGTGGCCAGTACTGCGCAGTCCTTCAGATAGGTAGATAGCCCAAGCACGGTTGAACAGTGTAACGACACGCTCTCGATTGTCCGTACCTGTGTAAGGTGTGATCAGTCTAGGCGAGGTAAAGCCATCATAAAGAGTGCCAATAGTACTGTTCAATGAACCGTTTTGTTCGCCACCATAATAGATTTTGTTATTGAGCTGAGTAAAATGACTGAGCATTTCTTGCTTACCGTCATGGTTTAAATCAGCAGCCACTAACATGTCACTCGTTGATGACCCTGTGTAGAAATAGCTGCCAGTGCCAAATGCTGGTAGCTGACCTGAAACGGCCGGTTTACTTTCGTAAATCGTGTTGCTGTAAAAGCGCTGATACATGCGCTGTTTTTGATCTGTATTTCTTAGGCGACCAGCCTCCATCAGCGCTAGCCTCTGCGTGCCAGCGTAAACCGTTTGGTTTTTCCAACTCGATGTATTTGCATCCCAATATACGCCAATAATTTTTTTATCGTTGAAAGAGGCGTAGAGCTCCTGATTTGCCCCAAAGGTTTCACCAGCATTAGACAAATCAGCAGCTTGTAGCATCTTTACTGGGTTATTGATTGAACCTGCGTAAATCGCATTGCTCGCAATGGGGTGACCCGCACCATTAAAAGTAGAGCCTAATATTGCCCCATTTCCTGTCCAGCTGGTCACAAGCTGGTCTGGGCCTGCACGGTCAAATGACACAGCTTTGCTCGCAATTAAACTCGCTGAATTAGCGTTGTGGAACGTCCAACGTGTGTTTGCTATATCACTCAACTGTCTGTTTTGAACATCATTACGGCTATTAAATAGTTTGGCACCATATAAGGTATTGTTGTTTTCCTGGAAATAGATTTCATCCAGTCCGTCACCATCCAAATCAGCGACTTCCTTGATGTTTAATACTTGCCCATTGGCATTGAGCTTTTCGTGAATACCAGACTCACCAATTAAAAAGATATCGTTTTGTGTGCTATCTAGTTGTACAAGCAAGTGTGGAACACGGTTGCCACTTGAGTTTTCCATCGTCACAGCTTTGGCCCATATTGGCTCTAAATTACTGCGATACCCGCTTGCAACAGGATTACCTACACAATCTCTACAATCGCTTTTGCCACCAGCAAATAGCTTGGCACCGCCAGAAACAGAAATCAGAGGCGCGTAGCGAGAGTCTTTACGCGCGTGGAAATACACCTTTTGCCCAGCACCTTTGACCATATTCATGCCAATGCTTCGGTCTCGAGTAGACATCCTTTGACTGAAAAAAATCGACAGTTCTTCATGGCCTTTGGTGTTGTAGGCAACATTGTTATAGGCAACATGGTTGCTCCAATAATCTTGTCTTTGACTATCCTTTCGCGTTTGCCCGCCAGATGTCGAGAAAGAAAAATCAGGGTAGACATTTGCTGGGTCTTTTTGAGGGTTATAGTAATCCCCTGCGCTTTTGTCATCAGCTGGGTTGTAAGGAACTATGGTATTGTTAGCGATGGTGTTAAAAGTGCCAGACAATAATATGGATGTTCTGGGTATGAGCCGGAAAGTATTGTTTTGGATCCGTGTTTTGTAAGCCCCAGCACGGGTTTGTTCATCGAGCGGATCTGTTGGCATTCTGCACTGTGAAGCCGGATCTTTACACGTCGAGCCACCGAGCTTAATCGCTGCACTTAAAATCATTTCTATATGGTTGCGTTCAATAATGGAGGGTTTCATAGCACTTAAAATATAAATAGCATGATCAGCAATTTCTTTGATCACGTTGTCGGTGATAACCCACTCTGAACCATTACCATTTACGCCTTCGACAAAATTCTGAATCGTATTGTTGTAGACATGGGTAGGGCCGTAAGAGAATTGTTGAGCAATGCCTGAGTGAAAACCCATACCCGCAGAGGCAATGTTTAGGTATGAAGATAAGGCTCTCGAAGCATCAACAAGATCAGCCAACATATTGTCTTTATTGGCCATCGGCACGACGCCTTTGATAATGGAGTTTTGTACCGTTGCTCCGCCTACGATGGCAATTCCGGCTCGTGCAGGTTTGGTGACAATTACATTGTCGATGGTGACATCATTGCTGCCACCCGTAAGCCCAACCATGATCATACCTGACCATAGGCGGCGATCTCGACCATTGTAGTAAAGCTGGTTGTTGTTCTCATGCAATGTGAATTTGGGGGTTTTTATATTTTCCCAGTGATGGTCGCCTTCAAACTCTAAGTTTTTAATCGTGATGCCCTGTTTGTTACTTTGAACCATCAGCAGCACCCGCCCGTGGTGCAACCCGTCAGCGCCAGCCCCTGAGTAATACAAGCGAGGTTTTGATTGAGCTGAGCTGCCTTCGATGGTGATATTATTTTGCGCAACAAACAACTTTGGCAAAAACGCATTGTGAATATTATCTATGGGTGCATCTGGGTGTGCAGTGTGTTCATCACTGAAATCATAGTGACAAGATGCGACGACAAGTTTGGTATGTACCGGGCTTGGTGTAATGTTATTAGCCACATGTACAGCCCAGCGCAATTGTTGTGCACGCTGTTTATCTGTCATGCCGGTATTGCTTTTTAAATTCAGTGGCATGTTTGCGGTAATGGTGTTCACACTTGCACTATACCGACCTAGACTTTGTGTATTCCAAAAGGTATTGCTGTATAAAACCAGCTCGCCGTTGCTATTTAAGTAGCTTTGTGGCGCTGAATTACAGTTGTTTGCGTAGGCCTGTTTCGTGCTTATTAAAAGCACGGCCCAGGACGACAGGAGTAAGAGTTGAATTGCTCTTTGTATCATAGCGTAATGGTCCTTCGATTTTTGTTTAGTTTGTTATTGCTACAACTTATTAATAACAAAAGGAGTACCTACAATCACCATAATTCTCTTACTGATTCTCAATATGAAATTGATAAAGCGCAATGTCTAGAGCAAGTGCCTCGGAATATTACGAGGTATAAAGACCTCGTAATTGGCGTTAGATGTATAGTCCTTGCTGGTTGATCGTTAATTCGGAGTTTGCTTCATTTAACCACCCTAACTGTACAGGTAGCGTATAAAGTCTTTGGTTACCCAGTTGCGGCCACATATGACACAGGCCGGGCACGAGTACTTTAACTGTATGTATAGGTAAATCGTCTCTGCTGTGATCCACAATTAGGGTATCTAACCCAGCTTGTGCCAACTGCTCCACAATATTAATTATATTGTCACTAATATCATCACAGTAGGCCAAGGTGGTTTTACTAATTGCGCCATCTTGTGAAGGGTACATAAACGGCTCATTGGGGATTTTATCAAAGTCGAATAGAGACTTGTTGGCATCACGGTTTGGATAAAGTTGACATAATTCAGTCAACGCACGCTGTGCAGCCAAGGCGGGGTTGAGATGGCAGCCTAAACCTATTGTGAACTTCTTTGTCCTCTTTTCTTGAGCAACTGCGACCATAACCGAAACTTGATTATTATTTGTGACGTCGATAATCCAAAAGTCCATATTACTGGGTAACGTTTGTTCAACTTTTGCAATGAGGCTATCGGGCAGGCTTTCTAGTGGAAAACTTGGGCGGCTAATTTTGTTATACCACCATATTGCAACCGCGTCTCGTTCAATCAATTCAAGCAAGCCTTGAAGAATGGCCTCTTCTAGATTGTTACCAGCAGCACAGCCATTTGATTGCCATAAACAATATTCATCGTCATCAAATGGCATATTGGAAATACAGCATGCCATTGGGACATAGATACTGTTTTGTTGAGACAGAGACCATGCTTTTAGCCAATGAATTGGCTGATCTTGATAAGGTTTTTTAGCATACTTTTCCTCCCAAGAGGAGTGTAGAGAGTGTTGGAAAGTATGGTATTGCAATTCACTATAAGGCGTCAGGTCGTGTGGGCTATAGCTAGGTCCGTCCAACGCTGACTGAGTCGACAAAAATAATGGTTCATTGCCTTGATACAGCGGTGCGTATCGTTCGACTGCTTCACACAGTGCGCTGACCTTAGATTGAGTATCAGATACCCCTTTACCTGCACAAGCCATCGAGAAGTCAGCTAAAGACAGGTTAGAGAGTTGGCGCACAGAAGGGGTTTTTGAAAATCGCGCACAATATGTTTTTAGCGGTTTACCTGATTGCGGTTCCATGCAAGCAAAATAATTAACGACCCCAGTGATAGGGCTTATCAACGGCTGGAGTTTAGTTAATGTTTGCTCTGGTGAATAGCTTCGAGAGCCTCCATCGTTGTCAAACTGTATCGCCCGACTGTTCAAAGTGATAGGTTTCCCTAATCGCTGTTCAAGCGTATCCTTGCCCACCGTGGTGATCTGCTTGAATGGGTGGTAGCTAACTTGCTGAGTTTTATGAACAAATACACATAGCTGATGACTATCAGTTTGTAGCTGCTTTATCAGCAGCTGTTGCAATTTCTGCTGTAGTTCGGGCGCAAGTTCTAACGGATTTTCAAAAGGGACTTGTTGCGCTGTATTGAGCTGTGAGAGTACTTTTCGTTCTGGTTGATTGTTGGCTATGCGTGTTTTTATCAGTGGCCAGTTCAATGAAGTGCTGCACTTTTGAGTAATAACCGGGCTGAGCCATAGCCTTTGTCCGGTTATTTTTAGCATAATCCAGTGGGTAGATTGCTCTATAATGCTATCTATTGCTGGATGGATAAAGTCATCGACAAATATAATCGTGGGTTTATTCACGAGGTTAAATGCACTGAGTAAATCTTCGTGGGAGCACAGTTGTAGCCAAGCTTGTAAATAGCTAGGTTGTGCCGCTGATAAATTGACCACAGGCAAATTTGAATGGTGTTGCAGCGTTACGGGGTGCGCCAGTCGATTTGTGGAATATGAATTAGACACAAAATCCGTAGTCGTTTGATCATAAATTAAACCCGCATTCAATAAATGGGCTGAGTACCGATTTAAATGTGCTCTCAAGTGTCTATGCTTGGTGCGCAGCGCGTTTTGCTCCTGACTGCCATCTGTGCCTATTAACTCAAGTCCTGGATAGTGTGCAAATTTTAAGAAATAGGACAAAACTTCGCCGACCAGTAAAATACCTTGCTCACTTATGGTTACTTTTTGAAATTTTGGGTGCCAATTAAAAGTTTTCATATCTAGTATCCAAAAAACTGCTTTGGATTGTGCTGTAATATATCTACTAGTTCAGCCGATTTAATGTCGGCGTTTTGGGTTTCGAGATTTGTATAGTCGAAATGCAAGTGATCGGGGTGAGGGAAGTCAGTACCAAAGAGCAGCCTGTCATGACCTATGGTTTCAATAACCTGCGCTAAACATGGTTCGTCCATCTCGATCGTGACCCAGCATTGACGCTTGAAATACTCAGAAGGTTGCATTTTAATTCGGTTTTTAATTAAACCCGGAAATTCGGTATAACAGATATTGTCTAGCCGCCATAGCCAGCTTAATAGCCAGCTTGCGCCCGCTTCAAAAAAGCCTAATTTAAGTTTGGGATGTCTCTCTAATACACCCGCATCTAACAAAGATAAAAATGCCAGTTGCATTTCGTGAAAATGGGAACATGCATGTAATGCAAAACGGCTTGTATAACGTTCTGTACCTGCGGTTGGAGCTTGTAAATTGGAGCCTCCATGAAACGCAATGCTTATCCCTTTTTCTTCACACGCTTGCCAAAACTCGTTGTACTCTGAACTGCCAAGATGATGGCCGGCAATTATTTCTGGGCGCATAGTGATACTGGTCCAACCCATTTTTTCAATGGCTTCTAGTTGGCTGATCATGGAACTCGGGTCGTGGCGACTAATCAGGCCCACCCCTTTGAGCCGCGCTGGATTGTGGCTGCAATATTCATACAGCCATGTATTGTAGCCTCTAGCATAGGCAATGGAGGCTTGGTGGCTTATAGACTGATGATTGACAATATAACTCGCTACATTAGGAAATAAACTGGCGCTGTGAATATGCGTCTCGTCCATATCTTGTAGCATGGTATGTGGCGCTGCTGCACTTTTACGTTTGTCGATGCTTTTGTGAAAAACCTTCGCACTTTCGATTTGAATGTCTTCATTCCAGCAATTGAGTAAGGGGTATTCACCAAGTTTTAATGTTGGTGGCAAAACGACCCTTGCGCTTTGCCCAAGACGCAAGGCGCGTTGTTCGGCTTTATGCTGGGTGTCATAGGTCAAGCTGTACTCAAACCCTTTTATTTCAGCTGGATCGACATAGTCTTGCCATATATCAGGTGTTTCTATCACGTGTCTATCTGCATCGTGGATAAGTAATGTCATTGATTCCCCTATTTTTGTACTGGAATATCAGGTTGATAAAGAAAGCCTTGTCTTTACTTACCAACCTTTATCTGGTTACTTGGGCCAAATATTAGCAGGCCGTTGCATTGGTAAATTTGCAATACTCACTGATTGCAATGGCCTGCGCCTTTTCATTTTCTGGTTTTATAGGTCGGTGATATGTAAAGGTGTTTCTTGGAATGTTCTCAAAATAGCCCAAATGAACGTCATTTCCACGCGGTAAGCAAAATTTGAAGTTGGGGTCTATTTCAAAAGTAATATTTACATTCCAAGGTAATGTTTTTTGTAAAAATTTTTCAATCAGCTCTTGGCCACTGTTGGGGTTGCCAGATTCAAATATATTTCTGAAGTTAAGGAGTACCTTCTGCTCATCGCTCAATTCCTTTGGGTCGGGGTTTTTGTCTAAATCATGTGCCGCCCATGCCATTGTGATGATAGAGTTAGTGTATTCACCAATTGCCAGCCAATCCATATCATCATTGTCTGTATATGGGTGGCCATCTGCAACTAGGCCCATAAACGTTGGGAAAAGAGAGCTATACACTGAAATAGCTAGCGCCCGTACCGCTTTTGGAGGGGTATCTGGAATTTTGATATTAATGCTGTTAAGGCCACCAGCCCACTGACTAGAGTAATAAGGGTTCCATATGTTATTGTTTTTAGGAGTAAAATTTCCTTTATCATCCAAGTCGTCATCAACTATTAGCTCGCAGTGAGGTAGGATTTCATTAAAGTTTTTGGATTCCCCATTGTCATTGAACTTTAGAACTTTATCTTTGCCGGAATTGTAATATCCCTCAGGATTGTACCAACTTGCGGCGACATAGACTGAGTAAGCCGATACTATTTTTTGATAGATATTTTGCATTGCGTTATCCTTAATCTAATATATTTGAAACGATTAAACTTTATATCAACTCGATGATATAAATTGGTTATTCAATTGGTTTTTTTCCAGTATGTTTTATATCGCCTTCTGGTATCTGAACAGATAGATCTGCTGCTTTTTCAAGGTACAGCGAATAGCAACGTTCGTAAGGCGCTATTTTGCCTTGCTGCACAAAACACACAGACTTTAGCCACAGCAATTTAGGTAAAAAGAGGTGCTCGTTAAACCGCTCAGTTTGTGCAATAGATGCATCAATTAATTGCAGTGCTCGGTCGTACTGGCCTATTTCAACGTGAACTTCAGCTAACATAGCGCTCCAAAAACCATGCATTTGTTTGGCACCGTTAGCTTCAAGTGCACTTATCGATTTACTGATCTTTTCTGGAATGTTTAGTAGCCAGCCTTCCAAAGAATCTATAACGCCTACCCAATTGGCCAAATTATCTTGTTCGCAAATGGCTCTTGACTGGTCCAAGATGGCTTTGATTGTTCCCTTTTGATTGGCGAAGTAATATCCACACGCAGCATACACTTTTACTAACACAAGGCAGTGGCTGCTCTTTAACTGTTCAGATAGCTCTTCCGCTTCTTCAATGGATTTTACAAACTTGTCCATGTCGCCCATATAAGCATGCATTAAAGAACCAATACTCAATGCCCAAATATTGGAGTCTTGGCCATATTTAATGGTATGGTCACTGTGTTTTACAGGGTCATATAAGCGCCTTACTTCAGCGACACAATCTAGCCCCTGATGCAGCCTGCCTGCACGCCACAGTGCGTGGCATTTTACCGATAGTAATGCTGCACGTTGGCCATTATCTTGTGCTAACGGCAAAGACGACTCTATGATCTCAAGTACTTTGTTTACATCCCCTGCGACATTGACATGATTTGCAAGCAGAATTGCGGTATCAATCGACTGCTTATGCTGACCTAATCCCTCTAATAATTGTTGAGAATATTTGATAAGCGCTTCAACTTTGGCGGATGCCCAGCCAACTACCATCATAGAGGCCGTGATTAGTAGCTGATTTATTTCTAATAGTTCTTGGCCTTCGGCATCTATTTTGTTCAGTGCATCCATGGTTGCATCTGCATAGTGGATGCATTGCTCATAAGCACTTTTTGTTATTGCCATAGTTGCCGCTTTCTTTCCAAAATACGCAGCGTCACGATACGACTGTCCTGCTAAGTAGTGGTAGTGGAGAATGTCGTTTGCGCTGTCTAGATTGGTCTTAGGGTTGCTCCTTATTGCAGAAGCGATTGTTAGGTGCGCTTTGTGTTGCAATTCTTTTGTCATACTTTCATAGGCAGCATCGCGGACCAGCGCGTGTTTAAATATATAGCTGTCACCCGCGACTTGACGTTGCCTATAAACTAATTCGGCATCGATTAGTTCTTCTAAATCAAATTGAATCTGCGCTTCCTCCTTTTTAGATGACGTAATCAGTAAATCATAGTCAAATTCTCTACCGATAGTCGCACCTAACTGAGCGGTCTCTTTAGCGTGTTGTAACTGATCTAGTTTTTGCTGCAGTGAATCTCTTAGGGTTAAGGGCACTAATGCTCTTTTGTGATCGTTAATAAAATTGTAGGCACCATGTACTTTATGGATTAAATGTTGCGACTTCAGGGCGGTTACTAACTCTTCGATAAACAGTGGGATACCATCGGTTCGCTCTAATAACACGTCCATTAGTTGGTTGCTAATAGCTTGTTGTTCAAATAAGCATTGAATAACCTCTTGTGCACTTTCGCGATTTAATTTCATCAAAGGTAATTGACTAAAGCTCACTTTAGACAGCTGCTCAGGCAATACTTCGCGCGATGTATTGACCCAGCTATGTGCGCCAGAGTTAAATATATTGGACGCGGTAAAGTATGCGATAAAATCTTTACTTATCTGATCGGCCCAGTGCAGGTCTTCAAAGATAAATAAGTGAGCAGGGCGAGTTTCGGGGATTTCATTCAGCGATAAAGGTTGGCAAAGTAAATGTGCTAATAAGTTGAATAGATGTTGCTTTTGCACTTCGGGCGATAAGTCTGTAATCGGGTTTAGTTCGGGCAGGGGCAAACTTAACCAGGCCGATAAAATTAATACCCCGATTTCTTGCTGCTCCACATCTAATTCTGTTTGCGCCACAGCGTCTTTGAGTTTGTGCAAACTTGAATCTGGCGACAAAACATCGAGCGTATATTTATACTTTATGATGTTTAAAATAGGGTGCAGAGCATTGTTTCTGTGTTCGGGTAAGCACTGGGCCACAAGTTGGGGCCTATGTTTTGCCTTATCTCTGAGTTCAAAGATTAAACGAGATTTCCCAATGCCAGCTTCGCCATAAATATGAACCAGTGGCAAAGGTTTATTTGTCAGCTCAGTGTATTGAGTTGCTGATGTGACTAATCGTTCTACTAACTCCTTTAGCTCTCGCTCACGGCCAAAAAAAGCGTTGTTCTTTTTAGTGCCGCGTAAAAAACCAAAGGCTTCAACTTGGCGCTCGCCAGCCAAAATGAAATTATTGGCATTTTTATTGGTGTCATCAATCACAGGTTTAAAAGACAAATAATTATCGAGTAATAACTGTACGTTTTTAGAGCATAAAATTTGTCCAAATTTCGCTTTTCGACTGAGTTTGAGTGAATTGAGAGCGGTTTTACCTGTCGGCAAATCATCAGCGATGCTCAGCATCATGCCCGTTTCTATGCCAACTTGTATCTGACTATGAATGCCTTGGCTTTCCCGCAAAATGACATTTTTCTTTTGTATATTGCTGATCAATTCCAATGCGGTACGCCCACACAAGCGGCTATCATTGTCAGTGGTATTTGGATAGCCAAAATAAAACTGTAGCGTATCTCCTAATATCCCAACGTGGTATGCACCATAACGAATGGCGATATCAATACACTGCTGCATTTGGTCGGCATGAAAAGTATCAATAACATCTTGATCTTCTGAGTTATTACAGTCTATTTGCTCACAATTTAGGATAAGGCTCAACACAGTGATCTGTTTTCGTTCTGTCAACCGGGTGTAAGAGTATCTAGCGTTGTTAATTTGGTCATTGAGTAGCGTTTTTGTAACGTCCTCATACTGAGGTTCGCCTTCTTGTTTGCCTTGAAACTCCAAAGTGCCGACTAGGTTATTAAAGCTCAGTTTTTTAAATGTATGGTATAGCCCGGCAGTATTACTCGGCCGCTCGGAAGACTTTTTACTTAATACCCTGCGAAGCAAGCTAGCGGATTCATGACCTGCTAGTATACCTAGAGGAATATTCGCCGAGCTCAGCTGCTGATGAAATACGGCGGCGAGAGAGCTGCCAGATATCGTGGGTTTGCCTGTTAAACACTCTAAAAAAACAAGTCCCCATAAATAGATATCAGTTTGGGGCACCGGTGGTTCGCCTCTTAATTGCTCCGGTGAACTATAAGACGGGGTGCCAAGAGTTTCCTGCGTGAGTGTAATACTTTTATAATCATTCTGCCGGGCTTCTTGAGAAATCGTGCTAATCCCGAAATCAAGCACCTTTGCATGGACTTTTGCACCGACTTTGTACAACATAATATTGGCAGGTTTGATATCTCTGTGCACCACACCTTTCTCATGGGCGTTGGCTAATGCATCTAGTACCTGGGCCATGACATCAGCAGCCAATGGCGGCTCCAATGCACCAGAAACGAGTAATTTTTCCTTTAGACTCTGCCCCTCAATATATTCGTAAACCGCATATATTAGAAAATCACCTTGTTGACCTTTATCGATAAGTTGAACAATATTGGGATGATTGAGTTGGCTGACAAGAGACACTTCGCGGTGAAATCTGTCGATGCAGCGGCGATTTTTATCAATGTTGGCTTTATCTGATAGCGCTAAAAACTTAATGGCGACATTTTGACCTGTACTGATTTGTGTGGCTCTATAAACTTGGCCAAATCCGCCTTCGCCTATTTTTTCGGCAAGTAGATATTTATCAGAATTAAATACTTGGGGTAAGTTAAATACGATTTCGCTGCTGGCTTCCATTTGTTTTGAATTCACTCTTTTTTCAGTAAGGCAGAATCAACTAGTAATTGTCCCCAATATGGAACAAATTACATTTAATATACAATAACATGTCATTTGTAACAATAGGTTTAATATTACACCATAAGTGTTAATTTTTACTCATTCCAATTGATTGGAAAAATGTCAGTTGCTCTATTGAAATACTGTATCAATAAGAGGGTCTTTTATGAGACCAATCCTCCCGATACTTGCGACACAAAGCTATTTTCGATAATACCTATCATGGTGAAGTATTTATTGAGATGTTGAGATCGATGTTTCAAAACTAAAGCGTATTCAGTTGGTTAATTGCGCAATTTTGTACAAGCACTTCATACTCAATTGCGTTAAGCTGAATTCTAGTAAGGGGGAAGTGTATGCAGCAGTCAAAGTTTAGCTTTCATCACGATTTAGGTGGACTGGAAGTACTTCATAATATTGATAAAAAAACAGATTTCGGGCGTCATAACCACAGTGGGTATACAATAGCGCTGGTGGATTGCGGGGCGCAGCGTTTTTTTCGTTCAGGTGATCAGCACCTTGCAGGTAAAAGCAGCTTAATTTTGATCAATGCTGAGCAAGTTCATGATTGCCGGAAAGCTTGTGAAGGGGTTGCATCATACCGTTCTATGTATCCAACACCGGAGCTTTTTAATAACTTGATGGACTGCGAAAAAAACCGTGCTCCGTATTTTTCAGACGCTGTGGTACATAATCCGGCACTGGCATGTCAACTACATAGCTTGTTTGATACGTTGGAATCACCAGCGAGTAAATTGGAAAAGCAAACGCAAATGGTGAGGTTTTTAAGCAACTTGTGCGCATCAGCAGGCCAGCTGAGACTGTCAGATGAGCAGGCCTCTGAGAGATGTCGTATCGCATTGGCTAAAACTTATTTGCAGGACAATTTATTTGACGATATTTCACTTACTGATTTGGCTAGCTTGATCCATATGAGCCAGTTTCATTTTGTGCGCTCCTTCAAAGCGCAAACAGGACTTACTCCCCATGCATTTCAAATTCAACATCGCCTGAATCACGCTAAGGCGATGCTGCGCTTTGGCAAAAGTATCTCCGATGTTGCCAGCCAAGTTGGGTTTTATGACCAAAGCCACTTTAGCCGGCACTTTAAGAAAAATATGGGTATCACCCCAAATCAATACAAACAGGCTTGTTAGAGACATGAATATCGCGATAAAAAAAGGCTTGCTAGACATGCTACCGTTAAATCTAGCGGTGCTTCCGTGGGGAGTCTTGTGCGGCTCCTTAGCCATTCAAAACGGCTTTTCGGCATTGGAAGCGCAGTTGATGTCGTTACTGGTCTTTGCTGGTTCCGCGCAGCTGGTTGCTATTGAGTTGATGGCAAAAGGCGCTTCTATTATTACGTTGGTCATTACTACATTTATTATCAGTGCGCGCCATTTACTTTATGGCTTGGCAATACGTAACAAAATGATAGATAAACCTTTGAAATGGCGTGGACCTATTGCTTTCTTTTTAACTGATGAGTTATTTGCATTTTCGCACCACCATCGGGCTTATCAAGGTAAGTTGCGACTTGTGTATGCATTAGTTGCTGGTGGTAGCTTTTATCTTGCTTGGAACTTGTGGACTTTTTTTGGCATCGTGGCTGGGCAGTTTTTACCTGATCTAACCAACCTTGGATTGGATTTTGCCATAGCCGCCATTTTTATCGCTTTGGTGGTGCCAGGGATTTCGAATTTACCTGTATTTTGTGCCTGCTTAGTATCGGGTGTGACGATGCTTTATTTTAAATCGATAGAGTTTGAATTTGGCTTAGTAGCTGCCGCGTTGCTCGGTATGAGCACGGGGTACGTATTGCAGACAAGGGAAGACAACTCATGATCGTGACAATTATTACGCTGGCCTGTGTGACTTTTGCCACCCGGTATTTGTTTTTAACTAAAAATTTGCCTTTTTCAATTGGCCCAAACTTTCAACGCTTTTTAAGTTATAGCGCGCCGTGTGTCTTAACCGCTATTTGGGTGCCGATTGTTTTGATGCCAAGTGGAAAGTTTGTAACTGAGTTACATAACCCATACTTGTTAGGGGCCTCTGCGGCCATTGTTTTAGCGTTTAAATTTAAAAACCTTTACCTTACCACCTTTGGAAGTCTGATTGTGTTTTATGTGTTCTTTTGAGCCAATATGGGCCCTGAATCAAGTTCAGGGTGACGAGGTGTGAGTTCAGGGTGATAGGTGTGAGTTCTGGGTGATAGGTGTGAGTTCTGGGTGATAGGTGTGAGCTCGGGTGACGGGTTATCCTTCGTCATTGTGGGCTTGCCCCGCAATCCATGTTTGATGTGGTGGTGGGTCCTGAATCAAGTTCAGGGTGACGAGGTGTGAGTTTAGGGTGACGAGGTGTGAGTTTAGGGTGACGAGGTGTGAGTTTAGGGTGACGAGGTGTGAGTTTAGGGTGACGAGGTGT